>JBOGWP010000098.1:0-10534 GCA_050693875.1 Actinomycetota bacterium | reverse complement strand
GGCCCGGCGGATGCCGGGCCCGCTGCACAAGCAGCACATCGCGCACTCTGGCTATGCTGTCAGCGCGATGAGCACGCGTACCGACCTTTCCGACGTCCTCGCCAGCCTGACGCTGTTCGCCGACCTCACGCGTCCGAAGCTCGATCTCGCCGCCCACACCTTCGAGGAGGTGTTCTTTCGCGAGGGCCAGCGGGTCCTTCGGCGTGGCTTCTCCCATCCCAACCTCTACGTGATCCTCGAGGGCGAGGCGATGGTGGTCATCGAGGGGACCGACCGGGCGCGCCTTCACCGCGGAGACTTCTTCGGGGAGGTCTCGGTGCTCCTGGGCGAGCCGGCGACTGCCGACGTCGTCGCGATCACCCCGCTGCGCTGCGTGACCGTCACCGACCGGGACCTGCGGAAGTTCCTTCTCGCGCATCCGGAGGTGACCCTCCGGCTCCTTCAGGCCGAAGCCAGGAGGCTGCGCCAGACGAACGAGTGGCGACCGTAGAGGGCCACGGGTCCGCGCCGGGCGAGTACCCCGTCGTCGTCGTCGGCAGCGGCCCCGGGGGCTTGCAGGTCAGCTATTTCCTCACACGTCTCGGGATCGATCACGCGGTCATCTCCGCCGACGAAGGCCCCGCGGGCATGTTCCGCAGGTTCCCGCTGTTCGACCGGCTGATCAGCTGGACGAAGCCAGAGGCGCCGGTGCGCCCGGGGAGCCGCGAGTACCAGTGGTACGACTGGAACAGCCTGCTCGTCGAAGACCCGGACGAGTGGGTGGGCGTGGCGAGCTTCATGGACGAGACGTCGATCTTTCCGTCGAGGGCGGAGATGGAGGCCTCGCTCGTCGCCTTCGCCGATCGCGTCGGGATCACCGCACGGTACGGCTGCCGGTGGCTGTCGACGAGGAGGACCGACGACGGGTGGTTCGTCCTCGAGACCACCGAGGGGGAGTACCGGTGCCGCGTCCCCGTGTTCGCGAGCGGGGTCAGCGCGCCGTACAAGCCGCCGGACATTCCCGGCATCGAGCACGTCCCTCACTACATGGAGGTCGGCCCCCCCGATGACTACAAGGGCAAGAGCCTCTTCATCCTCGGGAAGGCGATCTCGGCCTTCGAGGTGGCGACCGGGCTGCTCTCCTCGGTTCGCAGCGTCGTGCTCGCATCCCCGCACGAGGTCCGTCTCACGGCACTCGAGCGCTCCTTCGGGGGCCTGCGGGCCCGATACATGCAGCCCTACGAAGACTTCGCACTCGAGGGGCGGACGGTCTCGCTACTCAACGCCTCGACCGAGCGGTTCGAGCGGACGGCGTCGGGATTCCGCATCTACCTGCGCGGCTCCGACCGCGTGTGGGACCTGGTGCTCGACGTCGACGAGGCCATTGCCGCCACCGGCGTCTCGGCCAACCTCGGCGACCTTCCCTTGCTGGGCGTGGCGACGGTCCGGCGCGGCGGCGTTCTCCCGGCGCTGACCCCGTTCTGGGAGAGCCCGACGGTGCCCGGCGTGTATTTCGCCGGCTCGACGAGCCAGGGGTCGTTCGGGCTCCATGGCTACGGGGTCGGTGCGGTCCACGGGTTCCGGTTCTGTGCACGCATTCTGGCCGGGCACATCGCCGAGCAGCACTTCGGGATCGAGCGGGCCCGCCCTCGCCTCGCCGCCGATGAGGTGGTGCCGTATCTGCTGCGCGAGGTCACCTTCGCGCCGGAGCTCTGGCACCAGCGGGGCGTGCTGGGACGGGTGATCACCTTCGACCCGGCACAGGGAATCGTCGACGAGGGCATCCTGCCGCTCGCACACTTCGTCGACGAGGCGGGACCCGACGGGGTCGCCGCCGGCGTCGTGTCCCAGGACGAGGGGGCACTGCAGCCCGTCTTCTACCTTCGCCGGGGGGGCGACGTGGAAGAGCACATCCTCGACCCCACCGTCGAGGTGGACTTCCGGACGCCGGAGCACGCCGAGGCGCTGAGCGGGCTGCTCGGGTCGCTCCTCAGCTGAGCGGCGCCCGCGGCAGCGGGCGAGGTCCGTCAGGGAATCCGCTGGTACCAGAGGAGACCGGCTGCCGCGGCCGTCAGCAGGAGCACCGCCGCGACCGCGGCGGGAATCCATGTGAGTTCGCGACGGGCACGGGCATAGCCGAGCGACGAGCCGAGGCCGCGGTAGACGTTGCGCAGCGACTCGGCTGTGCGCGACTCGAAGTAGCTGCCGCCGGTTGCCTCGGCAACGGCCATCAACTGTTCCTCGTTGAGGTCGACGCGCACGATCTGTCCCTGGAACTCGAGGGTGGCGTTCGGCGTGCCGATGCCGACGGTGAAGACGTGGACATCCATCTCCTTAGCCTGCTCGGCGGCCATCTCGGGGGGACGGCCGATGTTCGACTGCCCGTCGGAGAGCACGAGCACCGAAGCCGGAACCCGCCGCCCGGCGTCGCGCTGGCGCTGGATCTCCGAGAGTGCGAGGGCCAGTCCTTCGCCCATTGCCGTCCCGGCGAGGGGCTGCAGCTGCCCGATCGCCGAGAGGGTCTGCTCGCGGTCCTGCGTCAGCGGGGAGATCAAAGCCGGGTAGTTGCTGAACGAGACCAGCCCGACGTTGAGCCCTCGGGGCAGCGAGCGGACGAAGTCCGAGGCGGCCGACTTCGCCGCGCTGATGCGATCCGGCTGCAGGTCGGTGGCGCTCATCGACCTGCTGACGTCCATGACGAGCATCACCGAGGCCTGCTCGCGCGGCAGCCGGACGGGCGCGGTGGGCCGCGCGAGCGCGGCGAGGAGCATCACCAGCGTCAGCAGGAGCAGCGCCGGGGCGGCGTGACGGCGCCATCCCGGGCGCCGCGGGGCGATCGCCGCGAGCAGCTCGAGGTTGGTGAAGCGCACGGTGTACCGGCGGCGCCGCCGGTCGAGCACGAGGTAGCCCGCGACGAGCGCCGGGACCGCGAGGAGCAGCACCAGCATCCCCGGGCTGATGAATCTCATCTCCGCCTCCGCCGGCGATGGGTGAGGAACCGCAGCAGGTCGTCGAGCCACTCCCGGTCGGTCGAGACCACGAGGTGGGCCGCCCCCGCGGCGGCGATCGCCTCGGCCCTTCGGGCCCGCTGAGCTGCGGCAGCCTCGGCGAAGCGTTCCCGAAGATCGGGCCGCGAGGTGTCGACCTCGAGCTGCCGGCCCGTCTCGGGGTCCTCGAGGATCAGGGGACCGACCTCGGGGATCGTCTGCTCGCGCGGGTCACGGATCTCGACGCCGATCACCTCGTGGCGCGAGGAGAGCCTGCCGAGCGGAGCCTCCCACTTGGCGGTGTCGAGCCAGTCCGAGACCACCACGACCACGGACCGGCGGCGGACCACGCGCACCGCCTCGTCGAGCGCCAGGTCGAGACGGCCGCCCACCCGCTCCGCGGGGGCGGTTTCCTCGATCGTCCGGAGCAGGCGAAGGGCCGCGCGGCGTCCCCACGACGGCGGCAGCCCTGCCAGCCGTTGTTCGGCGAAGAGCAGCGCTCCGAGGCGGTTGCCTCGCCGGAGCACCAAGACCGAGACCGCGGCGACCACCTCGCGAAGCAGCTGCTCCTTGGTTCTCGCCGCGGTCCCGAAGCTCATCGACGCCGACCGGTCGATGACGAAGAAGATGTTCGCTTCGCGGTCGGCCTCGTAGATCCGGACGTGGGGGACCCCCGTGCGCGCGGTGACGCTCCAATCGATGGCGCGGACGTCGTCGCCGGGCACGTACTCCCGGATGTCGGCCAGCTCGACGCCCTCCCCAAGGCGAAGGCTCCGGTGGGCGCCGGGGCCGACCCCCTCCAGGCGCCGCCCCACCCACAGCTCGACCTTCCGCAGCACCCGGTCGGGCGTGGCCAGGTCGAGCGTGCGGATCATGGCTGTTCCGCGGTGCGCTCGCGGAGATCGATCCGTGGCGCCGGAAGCCGCTGGCGGATCCGGGTAATGAGGTCGTCGGTCCCCACGTCCTCGGCGAGGGCGCGATACGAGAGGAGGATGCGATGCCGCAGGACGTCGTGCGTGACCGCTTCGAGGTCACTCGGCATGACGTAGTCACGCCCCTTGACCACGGCCAAGGCCCGGGCCGCGAGCACAAGGTAGATCGAGCCGCGCGGGCTCGCCCCGTACTCGATGTACGGCTCGACCTCGGGGATCCCGAACTGCTTGGGCCGCCGCGTGGCAGTGACCAGGGTCACCGCGTACTCGCGGAGCCGGTGATCGACGAAGACCTCGTCGACGAGCCCCTGCATCGCCGCCAGGATCTCGGGGCCGAGCACCTGGCGCGGGGGCGACGGAGGCCGTGCGACGCGCTCGACCACCTCGAGCTCCTCCCCGTAGTCGGGGTAGTCGACCAGCACCTTCATCATGAAGCGGTCGACCTGGGCCTCCGGCAGCGGGTAGGTCCCCTCCGACTCGATCGGGTTCTGGGTGGCGAGGACGAGGAACGGGTCGGGGACGGGGTAGGTGGTTCCCCCGATCGTCACCTGTCGCTCCTGCATCACCTCGAGGAGGGCGGACTGCACCTTGGCGGGGGCTCGGTTGATCTCGTCGGCCAGCAGGAAGTTGGCGAACACCGGCCCGAGCTCCACGCGGAAGGAGGCGTTGCCCGGGTCGAGCACGCGCGTGCCGACGAGGTCGGAGGGCACGAGATCCGGGGTGAACTGGATCCGTCGAAACCTCCCGCCGAACACGGCGGCGACCGTCCGCACGGTGAGGGTCTTCGCCAGCCCCGGGACGCCCTCGAGGAGCACATGGCCGCGGGCCAGCAGCGCCACGAACACGCGCTCGAGCATCCGGTCCTGGCCGACGATCCACCGCTTGGTCTCGAAGTGCGCCCGCTCGAGCAGCAGCGCCGCCTCCTCCACGCTCGTGGGAGGCTCCTCGACGGGACCGATCGGTGCGGGAAGGTCGCTCATCGCTTCCATGCCTTCAGTGTGACGTGGAGCGGGAGCTCGCTCCCGCCCCGGCGAACCGAGAGATCGAGCACCTCCCCGACTGCGTGGCGCTCGATCTCGGAGGAGAGCTCGTCCATGGTGGCGGTGCGCCGACCCCCTGCCGAGAGGATGAGGTCGCCGGAGCGGAGGCTGGAAACCTGGGCGGAGGAGCCGGGGAGCACCTCGAGCACCTCGATGCCTCCGTTCGCCGCCTGGCCGCGGATCCCGAGGAAAGGAAGCTCCAGCGAGACCCCCTGAATGAGCGCCGGCAGGCTCTTGCGGGCGGTGTTGATCGGCACGGCGAATCCCACGCCGACCGAACCCCGCACCGGGCTCTCGATCGCCGTGGTGATGCCGATCACCTCGCCGGCCAGGGTGACCAGCGGACCCCCGGAATTGCCGGGGTTGATGGCGGCATCGGTCTGGATCAGCCCTCGCAGCGGCGGGTACTCCGGGCTCCCACCGAACGTCCGGTCGATGCCCGACACCACGCCGGCGGTGAGGCTGTTCTGCAGGCCGAACGGGGAGCCGATGGCGACGACAGCATCACCGACGCCGACCGCGTCCGAGTCGCCGAGCCTCGCCGGGACCAGGCCCTCGGGGGGGTTTGCCATCCGGAGCACTGCGATGTCGCGGGCGGGATCGGTGCCGACGATCGTCGTGTCCCGGACCTGTCCGTCCGACAGGATCGCCTTGGCAGGTCCGGCCGCGACCACATGGTTGTTCGTAAGTACGGTGCCCTGCTCGTCGAGGATGATCCCGCTCCCCGAGCCGTCGCGTTGCGGCCCCTCCACGAGGATCTGGACGACGGAAGGCGAGACTTGCTTGTAGAGGTCGGCCAGATCGGGGGCGGCGGCGACCGCAGGGCTGGTGGCTGCGGGGGACGGCCTCGCCCCGGGGGCCGGGTCGCGGGTTCGGGTCCCCAGGGCGCCGCCGACGAAGCCGGCCAGCAGCGCCGCGCCGACCAGGAGGGCGCCGAGCGGAGGCCGGCGCCGGGAGGGCCCGGCGGGAGGCTTCGGGCGGAGGATCGTCTGTTGGACCGGCCACTGTGGGGTCGCCGGTCCGGGGCCGGGACGCGTCCACCGGGGATCGTCGGAACCGGATGGCCCCGCGATCGCGGGACCGTCTCCCGGCGAGGCCCATTCCGGTCGGGGGGCGGATGAAGGCTGCCCGGGTCGCTCGTCACTCATCGCGGCTCGCTCTATTCCGCCGAGGGCCGGTCCTCACGGAGCGTTCCTCGGCCCTGGGGCTCCCCACTCGTGTTCCCCCCGAGGATGCCACCGATGTGGGATTGCACCCCGACTCGGTTTCTCACGGCATGCTCTCGGTCATGCTCTCGCTCGGCGAGAATCGAATCGCGGGCAGAACGAAGCGCAGGCGGGCGCCGCCGTCCTCGGCCACCTCGGCGTGCACCGATCCGCCGTGCGTTTCGGCGACCTGCCGCACGATGGCGAGGCCGAGCCCGGACCCGGGTAGCTGGCGGGCCGCGGGCGAGCGGTAGAAGCGGTCGAACACGAAGGGGAGATCCTCGGAGGCGATTCCCGGGCCGTGATCACGCACCACGAGCTCTCCACCGGCGAGGTGCGCCTCGACGTCGCCCCCGGGCGGGCTCCACTTTCCGGCGTTGTCCAGAAGGTTGCCGACCGCCCGCTCGAGGCGCGCCGGCACACCGCGCACCAGCGTGGGTTCGAGCTCGGTGGAGAACCGGACGCCCGGCCACCGCGCTCGGACCCGCTCGGCGGCCACCTCGACCACGCGGTCCAGGCGAACCTCCTCGGCGGCCTCGGTCCGCTCCTCGTTGCGGGCAAGGTCGATGAGATCCCCGAGGAGCACCGTGAGCTCCTCGAGCTGCGTGGAGATGTCGCTCAAGATGCGCGAGCGCTGATCGGCCGGAAGCCGCTCGGTCCGGGTCAGGACGTCGATATTGGTTCGGAGCGAGGTGAGCGGCGTTCGCAGCTCGTGCGAGGCGTCGGCGACGAGCTGGCGCTGGGCGGAGAGGGAGCTGTCCAGGGCCTCCAGCATCGAGTTGAAGCTGGCGGCGAGCCGGCCCAGCTCGTCGCTGCCGGCGCTCTCAATGCGATGGGCCAGATCCCGTGTCTGTGCGACCCTCTCGGCCGCCTCGGTCAGGCGGTGCACCGGCGACAGCGCAGCCCTCGCCACCATCCATCCCAGCGCTGCGGCCAGCCCGATACCCCCGGCCACGACGAGGAGCAGGACCAGGCCGAGGCGCCGCAGGACCCGATCCACCTCATCGAGCGGGCGGGCGACCTGGAGTGCGATGCCCCGGCGCAGCGGCACGGTCAGCACGCGGACGTGGACGCCGGAGATGCGCCGGTCCGAGAAGAAGCCGTCGCGGCGGCCGGCGGCGACGTCTCGGGCCGCATCTGAAACGGGGAGCGAGATCGTCTCGGTCGGGGTGTGCAAAGCGCGGCCCGTGGGCAGGACGACCTGGACGACGTATCCGGCGGGATCGATGTCGAGCGTCGCGTCGAGCTCTCCGAAGGCCAGCGACGTCACCGCCGCCCGCCGCAGCAGAGCGTCGTCGACCTGGCCGACCAGCTCGCCTCGGACGGCGACATAGGCGACCGCCGAGGCGAGCGCGATCGCCACTGCGACGGCCACCGCGGCGACGAGGGTGAGCCTGCCGCGTAAAGTCATAGCTCTTTGAGGACGTAGCCCACACCGCGTACCGTGTGGATGAGGCGGGGCTCGCCCTCGGCCTCGGTCTTGCGGCGAAGGTATCCGACGTACACCTCGAGCGAGTTCGAGGCGGGGCCGAAGTCGTATCCCCAGACGCGCTCGAAGATGATCTCTCGGGTGAGCACCTGACGAGGATTGCGCAGGAACAGCTCGAGGAGGAGGAACTCGGTGCGCGTGAGGTCCATCATCCGTTCGCCACGGCGGACCTCGCGGGTGGCAAGGTCGACTGAGAGGTCGGCAAACCGGAGTAGCCGCTGCCCGCCGTCCGGCGACGTGCGCCGCAGCAACGCCCGTAGGCGGGCGAGCAGCTCGTCGAGCGCAAAGGGCTTCACCAGATAGTCATCCGCGCCGGCATCGAGCCCTGCCACCCGGTCGGAGATGCCATCGCGCGCGGTGAGCATCAAGATCGGCGTCCGGTCCCCGGCGGCACGGATGCGGCGGCATACCTCCAGGCCGTCGACCTCGGGCATCAGCACGTCCAGGACGATTGCGTCTGGGGAATGGGAGGAGAGCGACTTGAGCGCGTCCCGGCCGTTGGGGGCGAGCTCGACCTCGTAGCCCTCGAGCTTCAGGGCGCGTTCGAGCGCGGAGCGCACCGCAGGTTCGTCGTCGACCACGAGGATCGCCATGTGAGTCAGTGTAGGTGGGGGAGAACGCGTCGACGACATCCGGCGGCGCATTCTTAGGCAACCCTCACGGGGCGCTCAGCGGGCGTTCAGAAACGTGCGGCTCGCGGCACCTCGCAACGCCGCGCCGAGTGTCGCGGGCGGCGCTCGGGTGGAGTCAATGGCCTCGCCCACCTTGCGCGCCGCGTACGAGGTGGCCATGGGCAAGATGCGCCCGCGAACTTCCCCTGGTATCCGTCGGGCGCGTGACCCTGCCCGATCGCGTGACGTGGCTTCGCTCCGAGATGCTCAAGACCCCGGGTGGCCCACGGCTACTGCGCCCGGGAACTGGTCGCCGAGGCCTGCCCCTACGCCCAACATCTGCGAGGGTTGCTCGAACTTCGAGACTGCGCCGGAGTTCGTGCCCGCTCGGACAGCTGGCCGACGTGCGTGCCCAGGTCTAATCCGGCCACGCCGTCCTGGCATCTTAAACGTCAAGTGGAAAAAGATCAATCTCAAGGTCAACTTTCAACTTGGACAGCCGACGCATAAGATCGTGACTCAACTCACATCGTGGTGTACCACCGACGACGGGGCTCGTGAGGATATAGATGCGCAAAGTCATAATGGCTTCGAGTTGAAGTTCCTCGCGAGCACGAGCCAACCTATTACCGATGCCCTCCAAGAGTTCGACCATGGTCTCGACTTGATGATGAGCTTCAAAGGTGTCCTCAGTAGGCAGGGTAAGTCGCCATATATCCTGTTCAAAGGTGACTAGAGATGGGCCCGCACGTTCGCCCTTGCGAGCGGCGGCCGTGGGAGTCACTCCAAGTCGCGTTGTCAGATCCTGAGGGTCGAAGCTTCCCACGAGCTTGAAATGCGTCTCAACCCGCGGGCTGGTCATAGATTCCTAAGATTAATTCCTGTGAATGCGCCTTCCCCCGCTCCACCCTTCGGTTTTACATACACGTTACCATCGCGGTCTTTGTACAGATCCCATCGCCCAGTTCTTGACGCCACCTTTTAGCTCCTCTGGATCGATCCCGGCCGCCTTCAGCTTATCGATATCGCCGGATGTCAGCTTCTTGTCCTGAGCCGGGTTTCTGACGGCTTCTTTCTCGCCACCGGACTCTCCGCCCGGTCGGTCACTATCGCCACCCCCTTGTTTGAAGAGTCAGAGGCGAGATGCCCGAGGAAGAGGTCGACGATCGAGGGAAGGAGCTTAGGCTGAGCCCAACCCAGGCACAGCGAAGACACGTTGCGCTCCTGCTGAGAGGGGCAAACTCCCGTTCCGCAGGGGGCGTGGCAGTAGAGGAGACAGTCGATCAACCCACTCGTGTCAGCCGAGTTGAGCGAAGAGCTGGAGGCGTAGCCGTAGGGCGAACGAGTCAAGGCCTATGAGCGGGTCGCGGGTTAGGAACTGTCCGGTCGACGCCTGGTGGTAGCGGGCCCGTAGGTATTCCAGCCGTCTCTGCGTCCGTGTACTCCCCCGCGTATCCTAAGGGGTTCACGGCCATCCCGTTCGAGCCGGCGGGCTTGCCGTAGGGTCGAAGCTGTAGCTGGCGGCGACCGCCCCGGCGGCATCGGTGAGCAGCCGGGTGCTGCCGAGCTGGTCCTGGTGGAAGTAGGTGACGGGGCCGTCGGCGTCGATTCGCTCGAGGGGAAGCCCCCCCGGCCCATAGACATGGCTCATCGACCCCTCCTTGAGCAGGAGCGGCAGTCCGCCGGAGAGGTCCCAGACGAAGGGGGTGGTGGTGCCCGCCACGGTCTTGGAGACCCGCAGCCAGTACCCGTCGTAGCTTGTTGACGCTACTCGAGGACGAACTCGACAAACTGAACTTTGCTACTCCAATCTTCGAGCAGTTCGGCCGCAGCGAGACCGAACATTCTTGCGCGATCAGGGATCGGGTCATCGACGCCGGAGAAGTCCGCGATGAAGTCGGTAAGTGGAGTGATTGACTTCCCGTCGCAAGGAAACCCTCCATCCCTAGGATGACGAACCCCCGCTGGCTTAGCCAATGTGCGACCTCCGGCGCGCGTCCGATTCCGAAATAGGTTCCGCCACCGACAATCAGACACAACGCCGGCACTCCCACGAGTAGTTCATCGCGGAGTCCTTCCGTTAAGGCCATGGTGGCTTCCAGTCTGGGATTGTCCGATCACTTATCTGAACAATATCTCCGGTTCGGTCGTTGCGCACCACATAGCTGTCAATGGCCAAGTTCCGGTACCCGCTGGTGGCCAGCTAAAAGTCCCCACCTCTCGAGCTTCTGACGGGCGAGTCTTCTAGTTCGCGACCACCTCCTTCAGCGGGCAGGGACTCTTCTCTCGGC
>JBOGWP010000097.1:0-16586 GCA_050693875.1 Actinomycetota bacterium | reverse complement strand
GAGTCCCTGGGCCGGGCGATCGACACCTTGGAGACCGCCAGGAAGGTGGCGGAGCTGCCCGGCGTCGACCAGGCCCTTCGGGAGGGGAGGCTGTCTTCCCCCCAGGCCGCCCACATCGCCGATGCCGCCTCGGCACGGAATCCGAGCTGCTCGATGCCGCCCAGACCGAGAGCCTCGGGGGCCTTCGGGAGCGCTGCGGGCGGGTGAAGGCGGCGGCGGAGTCAGACGAGGCCGCCCGCCACCAAAGGATCCATCGCTCCCGCAGGCTCCGTCACTGGGCCGATCCCGAGGGAGCCTTTCGCCTGGACGCGCGGCTCACCCCCGAGGCGGGGGCGCAGGTGCTGGCCGCCCTGGGGCGCTACCACCGGGTGCTGCGGCGGGAGGCGACCCAGGCGGGGCTGAGGGAGCCGGAGGAGGCCCTGTACGCCGATGCCCTGGTGGCGATGGCCGAGCATGCCCGTACCTGCGAGCACGACGAGCGGGGGCAGGGGCCGGTGGCGAGGGTGCATTTGAGAGTCGACCATGCCGCCCTTGTTCGCGGACACACCGCGGCGGGGGAGATCTGCGAGATCCCCGGGATCGGCCCCATCCCGGTGGCGGTGGCGCAGGCCCTCGCCGCCGACTTGATCCCGTCGGTGCTGCTGACCGACGGGGCCGACCTGAAGGCGGTGGGACACATGGGGCGCACCATTCCGGCAAATCTGAGGCGGGCCCTGGAGGAGCGCGACCCGGTGTGCGTGATCCCGGGTTGCAACAACCGCCGCAACCTAGAGATCGATCACACCGTCCCGCTCTCCGAGGGGGGCAGGACCTGTCTGGAGAACCTGAACCGGCAGTGTCCGACCCATCACTGGCTCAAGACCAGTGCGGGGTGGCGTCTCAGCGGAGGGCCGGGGGCCTGGGTGTGGGAGCCGCCGAGGGTGCCGCCGACCGGCTGGGGGCGGTCGCCGCCGTAGGGGCTGGGGCGAGGCGCCACGAGAAGGAGGGAAGCCCGGCCCGCGCGATTCGCACGAGGGCGAGGGCGAGGAAAAGGGCGGGGGCCGCGCCGAGCACCGTCAGGTGGAGCGCGTGGGCACCGGCGAACGACGTGTGGTGCGTGGGATCACCGGCATGAACGTGGCCGCTGCCCGGGAACAGGGCCCAGACCGTCAGCGGGATCGCGGTCGCCAGCCCGAGGGCGATCAGCGCCGGCGTCGGGGAGTGGCGCCGGTCGCGGTGCATTAGCGTGTGGAGGACAACTGCGGCCGACAGCAACTCGAAGGCCACCGCGCCAAGGTCCGGACGCCCCACCGGTTCGGGGATCCCGGGGTGGGGGCCGAACGGGAGGCCCGAGGTACGCGAGACCGACCACAGCGCGACCAGGGCCAGGTTTCCGGCGGCGCCGGCGAGGAGGAGCCTGCCCGGGGCCCCCCGCAGCAGCAGGAATGCCCACAGGGCCTGTACGAGCCCTGCGATGAGGAAGAAGCTGCCCACCAACGCGCCCTCGGCGAGGTGCTCCGGTGTAACGGCGAGGTGGATCGCCGCGGCGCCCAACGTCGGGATCGCCACCACCGCGAGGGCGTCGCCTCTCTTGGCGGCTGCTTCGCGAGGGGGATGGTTGCTCAGCACGCGCCTCCTTGTCTTGATGTGTTCGAGCGGTGGAGGCGATGGGATTGGCGGATCGAGCGTCGCCGGACACGACTATCCTGGCTTCATGGCCGCGTACGACTCGTCCACTGCGTTGATCGTGGTCGACGTGCAGAACGACTTTGCCGACTCCGGCGGGAGCCTCTACGTGAAGGGCGGCGAGCAGGTGGTGCCGTTCATCAACGGCGAGATCGAGCGGGCGCGCGCGGCCGGCTCGCTGGTCGTCTTCACGCAGGACTGGCATCCCGGGTCCACGCCGCACTTTCAGAAGGACGGGGGGATCTGGCCGGTGCACTGCGTGGGCGACACGTGGGGAGCGGAGCTGCACCCCGGACTGGACGCCGGGCTGGGCGAGCGGAGGATCCGCAAGGGTGTGGGAGGGGAGGACGGCTACTCGGGGTTCACGGTGGCCGACCCCACCACCGGCGAGCGGTCTCCGACAGACCTGGAAGCGCTGCTCCGCGAGCGCGGGATTCGCCGCGTCGTCATCGCCGGGCTCGCGACGGACTACTGCGTGAAGGCAACGGCCGTCGACGCGGCATCGAAGGGGTTCGAGACCGACGTGCTCGAGGGCGGGATCCGGCCGGTCGAGCTGGAGCCGGGCGACGGCGAGCGAGCCATCGAGGAGATGCGGCTAGCGGGGGCAAAGGTCGGCTGAGGGCTACTCGTGGCCGGCGGCAAGCTCCTGGGAGCGCTCCATCGCGGCCTGGATCGCGTTGAGCAGGGCCGCCCGCACGCCGGCCTGCTCGAGCTGGCGAATGGCCATGATGGTGGTCCCGCCGGGAGAGGTCACCGCCTCCCGCAGCTCGACGGGGTGCATCCCCACGTCGCGGAGCAGCTTGGCGGTGCCGAGCATCGTCTCGACGACGAGGTCCGTGGCCACAGTGCGGGAGAGCCCGAGCATGATCCCCGCGTCGATCATCGACTCGGCGAGCAGCGCAAAGTAGGCCGGGCCCGAGCCCGACACCGCCGTAACCGCGTCCATGTACGGCTCGGACAGACGCACGACGCGGCCGACGTGCGACAAGACCTCCTCCGCCACCTTCAGGTGATCCTCGCCGGCTCGGCTTCCCGGGCAGATCGCGGCGATGCCCGTGTGCACCTGCGAGGGAGCGTTGGGCATGGCTCGGACCACCGGAACATCGAGGGGGAGCCGCTTCTCGATGAAGCGGGTCGAGATGGCCGCCGCGATGGTGATGATCAGGTGATCGGCGGTGACGATCTCGGCGATCTCGGCGAGCAGCGCGTCCATGTCCTGCGGCTTCACCGAGACGACGAGGGTGGCCGCCTGCCCTGCTGCCTCGACGTTCGAAGTGATGGACCGCACGCCGTATCGGTCGGCAAGCTCGCGTGCGCGCTCCTCCCGGCGAGACGTGACGAGGATCTGGTCGGGGGTCTTCCACCCAGAGGCGAGGAGCCCGCCGACGAGGATCTCGCCCATCTTGCCGCAGCCGAGGATAGCCAGGCCGTCCTGCATCGCGGACGAGTATAGGTCTCGCTCCCATCGTGCAATCATCGAGTGTGCCGAACCGACTCCTGCTCGAGCTCGCCGAGCGCCCCACCTTCGAGCGCCTCGTCACCTCCTCCTCGCTCGCCCGCCCGGTCGTGCAGCGCTTCGTGGCCGGCGAGTCCCTCGACGACGCGGTGGCCGCGGCCCGGCGGCTGCGGGATGCGGGAATCACGGCCGTGCTCGACCATCTGGGGGAGCACGTGCGCACCGTGGTGCAGGCCGACGCCGCCCGAGACGACTACCTCGAAGCGCTTCGCCGCGTTGCCGCTGAGCGACTGGACGCCCACATCTCGGTGAAGCTCACACAGCTGGGACTCGACCTCTCGTTCGAGGGCTGCATCGCCCGTCTGCGCAGCGTCTGCGCCGAGGCCCGCGACGCCCGGACGAGGGTGGCCATCGACATGGAGTCGCACCGCCACACCGACGCCACCATCGAAGCCTACCGGCAGCTGCGGCCGCGCTACGACCATCTGGTGCTCTGCCTCCAGGCCTATCTCAAGCGAACCCCTGCGGACCTGAAAGCGCTGATGCCCGTCCAGCCGGCGATCCGTCTCTGCAAGGGCGCGTACAACGAACCGAAGGAGATCCGCCTGAGCGCGCAGAGGACCCGGGCGGCGTTCCGGCAGATGTTGATGACGCTGCTGCGCGAGACGCCGTACACCGCGGTCGCCACCCACGACGAGCTGCTGCTCCGGGAGGCGGTGCGCCAGGCGCGCCGCCGGCTCCTCCCCCCCGAGCGGTACGAGCTCCAGATGCTCCACGGAGTGCGGCGCGACCTCCAGGCGCAGCTCGTCGAGCAGGGCTATCGCGTCAGGGTCTACGTCCCGTTCGGGGGCGAGTGGTACCCGTACCTGATGCGGCGAATAGCCGAGCGGCCGGGGAACCTTCGACTGTTCCTGGAGGCGGTCGTACGAGGCTGATCCGGCGTCTGCGGGAGAGCCGCGATGCGAGCGGCGAGCCCGTCGACGGGATTCGCCGCCACCGCCGTCTCGCGGTGGCGCTGTTTGCCTTCTGCGGCGCCGTCGCCGCGCTGGCGATCCTGCCCCTCGCCTCGGGCACCTACCGGGTCGGCCCGGGCAGGGTCCGCCTCGAACCCCGCGTTGCCCTCCACGGCTCGACCGTGATCGCGCTGCCGCCGCTCGGGGCGGTCGAAGCGCAGACGCATCTGTCGCCCATCCGGCTTCGTCTGTCGCCCGAGACGATCGACCTGCCCGACGTTCAGCGGCTGTTGACCCGCCGGAGTGACCCAAAACGGCTGGTGAGCCGCCTGGAGGGGGAGCGGAACCGCGCGCTGCGCGATGCGGCCCTGCGGATGGCCGCAGTGGGCTCCGGTGGAGGCCTGCTGGCGTTCGCGCTGCTTCGCGGGACACGGACTGGAGAGCTCGCCGCATCGGTCGTCGCCGGGGCGCTCGTTCCCATCCTCGTCTTCGCCGCGGCGCTGGCGGGGTACCACCCCGAGGCGTTCCGTGATCCGATCCTCACCGGAGCCCTCACCCGGGCACCCGAGATCGTGGGCCCGGTGGAGAAGATCGAGCAACGCCTTGGGGCCTTTCGCAAGCAGCTCGATGCGCTGGGCTCGAGCGCCTTCGGGATCTACCGGTTCCTCGCCGACCAGTCCCCCGTGCCGGCCGACGCGGTGCGGATCCTGCACATCTCGGATCTCCACCTGAATCCGGTGGGGTTCGACGTAGCGCTTCAGGTGGCCCGCCAGTTCGAGGTGTGTGCGGTCTTCGACACGGGCGACATCCTGGCGCAGGGAACCGACCTCGAGGCGAACTTCGTCGGGCGCATCGCCTCGTTCCAGGTCCCCTACGTCTTCGTCCGCGGGAACCACGACTCGCGTTCGACGGAGGCCGCAGTGGCGGCGCAGCCGAATGCGCGCGTCCTCGACGGGAAGGAGACCGAGATCGAAGGGCTGACGGTGGCGGGGTTCGGCGACCCCCTCTTCACGCCGGGAGGGACCGGCGACACCTCCCGGCAGCGCGAGGAGAAGATGCGCTATGCCGAGCGGGTCGGGGAGATGATCGACGAGCTCGAGACCGAGCCCGACCTCGTCATGGTCCACGACCGGCTCATCGCGGCCGAGCTCCTGGGGAGGAGTCGCCTGGTGTTGGCTGGCCACGACCACCGGTGGTCGAACAGGCTCGAGAAGGGAACCCGGACATTGGTGAGCGGGAGCACCGGGGCCGCCGGGCTCCACGAGCTCACGCCAAGCTCGGACCAGCCGATCGCCCTCGAGGTGCTCTACTTCAGCCGGTCGACGAGACGGCTGATTGCCTGGGACCGCATCGAGGTCCAGGGCCCACGCGGCGAGTTCTACCTCAAGCGCACCACGCTGCGGCAGCCGCACCGGCCGATCGCCTCGCGCACCGGGGGCTGAACGAAACCCCGATCCGGCGTCAGCCGGAACGCGGGTACGACCCGAGCACGCGAAGGAACGAGGTGTGGGCGGTGAGCGCGGTGATCGTCTCCTGCGCAACCGCGTCCTGCACCGGCAGGTCGAAGTCCAGGTAGAAATGGTACTGCCAGGCCTTGGTCCGCGAGGGTCGCGACTCGAGCTTGGACAGGTTGACGTGGCGGTCTGCGAACTCGCGGAGGCAGCGGTACAGGGCGCCGGGGACGTTGGCCGCCGCGAAGACGATCGACGTCTTCTCCGGTGTGCCGAAGATCGCCGACGCCTGACGGCAGATCGCCACGAACTTCGTCGAGTTGTCCGTGCGGTCCTCGATCTCGGTGGCCAGCAATGCGAGCCCGTAGAGGTCGGCTGCCTCGCGTGAGGCGATGGCTGCGGCGCCCGGCCGGCGCTGCTCCGCTACCTGTCGCGCCGCCCCGGCCGTGTCGTGCACCGCCACCCGCTCCACCTCCAGTGAGTCGAGGAATTCCTCGCATTGCTCGAGCGCCTGCGGGTGGGAGAAGACGGTGCGCACCTCCTCCATCGTCGTTTCCGGCCGCGCCAGAAGGCAATGGGAGATCCGGACCACCGTCTCCGCGACGATCTGGACCCCGTGACGGACCAGCAGGTCGTACGACTCGTTGATCGATCCGGCATGGGAGTTTTCCAGCGGCACGACGCCGAACTCGATGCGTCCGATCTCGACCGCCTCGAACACCTTGTGAACGGAGTGGAAGGGGACCGAGGCCGCGTCGGCGAAGAGCGCTCGTACGGCCTGCTGGCTGTAAGCTCCCGCCTCGCCCTGGAACCCCACGGAGATCGCGGGTGCGCCGGCGGGCGATGGTGTCGAGTTGGCCTGTGTTTCCTGCATCCGGCGAGAGTAACAGGTTTAGGATGCAGGAAAATTATGGCCGTAATTTGCAGAGTCCCTCGACAATTACGGGAAAATAGTTAAGGCCCAAGGTACCTCTGGAATCCCGATCGGCTGAAGCGCACTTCCCCACACACCTCAACCTTCCGGGCCCCTCAACACCTTGGGCCTTAAGCGTCCCGAGGAACCTCGAGAACTGTCTTGGTTCCCTTTTGGTACGAGCCTTTCGTTGGGCTTTGGGACCTCCCCAGCTACCCCGCAGACGCAGCGAGTTGTACTTCCCCACCACACCCACAGGTTCGCCGAGTCGGCCTTACGGCTTTCCCAGGGCCGCCCATTCGGTTCCCTGACTCAGTCCACCGGCTCCTCGGGACAGGCGGCAGAGTATCGACCCATGGGACCGCAGTCAAGACAGAAATCAGAGAAATCTTCGCGCTCTCTTAAGATTTCCTCGCACCCTAGGAAATGGTCATTTCTTCCTGGGAATTCTGGCGACTAGCTATATACAAATCGTGAAGTTCCCCTCCGCATCGGGCCCATGAGTACTCGTGGGACGAGCACACTGCACGCCCGCTCATCGCCTCGGCGAGGGCCCGGTCGGAGAGGATCCGCCAGGTCCGCTCCGCGAACGCCTCGGCGTCGCCGGGGGGGAGCAGAAACCCGGTCCGGCCATGCCGGACCAGCGCCTTGAGCCCACCGACCGCCGACGCCACCACCGGAACACCGCATGCCTGGGCCTCCAAGGCCACGAGTCCGAACGACTCACTGTGTGAGGGGACGAGGCACACGTCGGCGGCCTGGTAGTACCGCGGCAGGGATCGGTGGGGCTGTGCGGGAATGAAGCGAACGAGCTCCGAGAGTCCGAGCGACCGGGCAAGCCCTTGGAGCCGCCGGCGCTCCACCTCGCCGCCTCGCCCGCTGGGGCCTCCCACGACGAGCAGCCGGGCGGAGTCCGTGCGCAGCCCTCCCCAGGAGACGAGGTGGGCGGCCGCCCGCAGGGCGGTGTCGGCTCCCTTCAGCGGCTGGAGCCGGCCCACGAAGAGGAGCACCTGCTTGCCGGAGAGGCCGAGCGACTCCTTCGCCGCCGCCCGGCCGGCGGGCCGGAAAACCTCGTGGTCGACGCCGGGGGGCACCAGGCGGATCCGCTCCGGATGGGCGGCGTAGAGGTCGATGAGAAAGTCGCGTTCCTCGCCGGTGGATGCCACGATCGCGTCGGCCTCGGCGATCACCCGCGCTTCGCCGGCGAGCCGCCGTTCGGGCTCGGGCACCTCGCCCCGTCGCAGCCCCCGGTTCTTCACCCTGCCCAACGTGTGGAAGGTGTGGACGAAGGGCACTCCCCACCGACGGGCCAGGATCGAGGCGGCTCGCCCCGACAGCCAGTAGTGGCTGTGGATGAGGTCGTAGCGCGCTCCCTGCACCTCGACCCAGGCGGCGAGGTTGGCCGAGAACTCCGGAAGGTGCGTGGGAAGCTCCTCCTTCGCCAGTCCGGGCTCCCCGGCATGGACCTGGATCAGGCGAACCCCAGGGGCAAGCTCCCCTTCGAGCGGGTAGCTTCCGTCGGCGCGGGTGAAGACGTCGATCTGCGGGCCGCGCCCGGCAAGCGCCGCCGCCACCTCCCGGACGTACACCGTCATGCCTCCTGCGTCGCCATGCCCGGGTTCGAGCATCGGATTGGAATGCACGACCAGCATGGCGACGCGGCGAACCGGTCGGACGGCGCGGACTTCGGTGGGGGATCGTGACGCGGCCAGCTCGAGCCTCCGGTAGGGGAAGATTTCCATGCTACCCAAGCCTCCGCGCGTTCCGGCCCGGGTGGGTCAGCGGGATCGTGAGATCCGGACGGCGTGGAGCGGTACCGGCTCCGCTCCGAGATCGAACTTGTAGCGCTCTCGGCCCCGGAGGAAGTCGAACCGGCCGAGCCCGCGTCGGATCGATCGCTTGATGAGGAGGGCGACGAGGGCCAGGCCAGGGGCGAGATCCCGATGGGCGTGGTCGTATGCTGAGTTGTAGAGGTAGAAGCTCCCGTCAAACGAGAAGGAGAACGTCGAGGCCAGGCGCACGCCCCCGGCCTCGAGGAAGTCCAGCGACAGGAATCCGAGCGGGAGGAATGCGCGGGCGAGCCGGGCGAAGAAGGTCGCCCGCTCGGGCACCATGAACTTGCCCTTCAACCCATCGCTGTCCCGGTGGAGGGTGATGTAGGCGTCGAGGTCGGCCTCGAGCGTGTGGGCATCGGCGGTGACCAGGCGCGGGGGCCCACCCGATCGCTCGAGCCGGCGCAGCTTTCGGCGGAGCTCGTGGCGCTGCTTGGGCTTGAGGCGCTCCAGATAGATCTCCCAGGACGCCGGAAGTGGGAGCACTGCAGTCATCTCGTGCTCGTCGAGCGAGAACCTGAATCCGAGCCGGTCCGCCGCCTCGACCAGCCATTCGGCGAAGCCGAAGGGGACGGGGAGGCAGTTGGCGTCGAAACAGCGCCATCCGGGGACCTCCTCGCGAAGGTACCCGAGTAGCGCCTCCGCGAGCGCGGGAAGCCGGTCGGCGTCGAGGACGATCGGGCCCAGATAGTCGGTGAGGTTTTCGTCGTCGGCAAGGAAGCCGACGCGGCCGGAGCGAGGGTCGATCATGAGCGGGGCGATCCCGACCGGATGTGGGTCGAGAAACGTCAGCACGAGCAGCCGCTGCCCGGCTCCGAACTCCTCCCACCAGGTCCGGTTCCACTCCGGTGTGGCGAAGACGTGCCGGGTCCGGGCCGCGGCAAGAAGGTCCCGCCACTCCGGCAGGTCGAATGCGTCTTCGGTGTCGGTGAGCTTGACGTCCACGGGCCCGATCTGGCGCCGGCACTCGGCGCCGTCCGGCCACTCTACCCCCGTATTCGCGGGTGCTGGTCGAGGTCCGGCCAGGGCGAACCGCCGCTACCAGCCCGCGGCGAGCCGGTCGGCGAGGAGGTCGGGAAGCCCTGCCGCCCGGATCGACGACTGGGCCTGCTCGACGTCGTACCATACCCGGCGCAACCGGAGGCTTCGCCCCTCCGTGTCCCAGATTCCCCACGATGCCCGGGGATCGCCGTCACGCGGCTGGCCGATCGAGCCCGGGTTGATGAGGAGTCGGATCTTCCCGAGCAGGCCGCCGCCGGTCGGATCGGTGGCGAGCCCCTCCTCGATTTGGTAGGCGAGCACCTGCTCCCCCGCCTGCACGAACAGTCGGGGCACGTGGGTGTGGCCTACCACCGCCACCTCGAACGGATCCGCGTCGAAGTTCGCCTGGGCGATCTCCTCGTCGAACACGTACTCGTTCACGGGATCGCGGAGCGACGCATGCGCCAGGTCGATGCCCTCGAACTGGGTGCGCGAGCCCAGCCCGGCCAGAAACCGCTCCGTCTCGCCTGCAAGGTGATCGGCCGTCCACGCCACCGAGGCGGCCGCGAAGGGATTGAAGGCGGCGACGTCCAGCCGGCCCAGCGCGGCCAGGTCGTGGTTCCCTGCCAGACAGACCGAGCATCGGTCCCGCAGTGCTTCGACCACCTCGTTCGGCTGCGCTCCGTAGCCGACGAAGTCGCCGAGGCAGACGAGCACGTCCGGCGCGGCAGTCTCCACGTCGGTGAGCACCGCTTCCACCGCGGGGAGGTTGGCATGTGGATCGGAGAGCAGGCCGATCAGCACGGCTGAACTATAGCGACGGCGTGCCCCGTCCCTGCGCGCCGGGGGTTTAGGAGTGGGCCCCCGCGAGCTCGAAGATCGGGAGCCGCTCGACGAGGTTCTCGAAGGCGTCGACGACCGCGGGATCGAACTGGGTTCCGGCCCCCTCGCGAAGCCGGCGGAGCGACTCGTGGACCGGCAGGGCCCGGCGATAGGGGCGGTCGGTGGTCATCGCGTCGAACGCGTCGACGACGGAGAAGATCCTCGCCGGCAGCGGGATGCGCTGCCCCTTGAGCCCGTCGGGATACCCCCGGCCGTCGTACCGCTCATGGTGGTTCCGGATCACCGACAGAGCGGCCGGGGTCAGGAACCGGAGGGGTGCCACGATCTGGACGCCGATGAGGGGGTGCGTCCGCATGACCGAACGCTCGTCGTCGGTCAGGGGACCGGGCTTGCCCAGGATGCTCTCCGGGACGACGATCTTGCCGACGTCGTGGAGCAGGAAGCCGTGCTCCAGCTGCGATGTGTCCAGCCCGCCGTCGATCTCCCGGGTCAGCGCGGCCCCGTACTCCCGGCAGCGCTCCAGATGGTAGCGGGTGTACCTGTCCTTGGCCTCGACGACGAACGCGAGGGTCTGGACCGTGGCGTGGTGCGTGCTCTTTAGCTCGTCGGTCAGCCGCTCGACGTGCCGGGCCTGCTGTCGCTGCCTCCGGTACATCGTGCTCATGTCGCGGGCGAAGACCAGCAGCTGCTGCTGGGTCCGCCTCAAGGCCCACGCCTCCCCGGTGTCGGGAACGCTCGGGCCGTCGGTGACGGTGGTCACCGACATCTGGTACGAATCGTCCATTAGGTCCCGCATCGTTCCCCCGGTCTGCCTTCCATTAGATGAGAGCGAACTCGGACACGCGAAGTTACGTCCCACTCGCTCTCTTCTTCGACAACAGGAGAACTGCTCTCGATGGCCCGTTGGAGTCATTCCCAAGCCGTTCGACGTGGCCCCGACCGACCTGCTTGAATCCCACCGGCGCTCTAGTGGCGCGAGCTCGTCGGACTAAAGCTTTTCTGGTGAGCCGCCGATACTCGGAGGCAGCAAGGCGAGCTTGCTGCATCCCGGGGGGCCCGAAGGGGCGTCGCTCCGTAGCTGCGCGAGGCGGAGCCGGCGTCGTTGGAGGTGGGGATGAGCGAGCGGTCGGAGCGACGGGGCCTCGTACCCGTCGCGACGGTGCTGATGATGGGGCTTGTGGTCGGAAGCCTTCTCAACATCACCCTCCGCGCCGAGCAGTCGCTCGCGCCAGCACCCTCGCTCGACGTTCCCGACATTCCCAGGCGTTTGGTCGAGGCCCCGGCCCCGGCGTCTGCTGCCGTTCGTCTGCGCTCTCCGCTGGCCCCGCTGGGCCCCATCGCCCAGTCCCTCTTCGGGGGCGAGTCGGGGGGCCCAGGCTCCGCTCATCGCGGTGATGTCACGGGGATTTCTCCCGTCGACGAGATCGTCATCCCTGTTTTTTCGGGGCTGGTGCCGCTGCCGGCCCCCGTCGAGCTCGTGGTGCCGGCTCCTGAGGTCGCCCCCGCCGCCGCACCTCCACCCGAGGCCCACACGGATCGGGCGGGCAGAAGAGCGCGCCCCAAGGGCGACCGGTCGGGTGGTTTAGGTTTAGGACGTCACGACCCAGATCCCGAGCCTGCAGCCTGGTCGCCCGGAGCGTCGGCCGGGGCGCCCGGGCGGGTGAGGTCGGAGACCGCCCGTTCCGCTGCCGCCGATCATCGCGGGCGCGGCAAGCGAGGTCCGGCAAGCTCCTGAGCCGGCGGAGGTTCCCGCGGGCTATGTCCTCAGAAGGGCGGTGGGGTCCTCTTGGCCCTCGCGATACCTACGGACCAGCTCCGCGCTGAGCGTGTCCATGACCCCCTGCACCGCCCGCCGCTGCGGCGAGAGGTCGCGCTCGGCGTTGGCAATCCGCTCGACCATGGACTGGATCTCGTCGGTGGTTGCTTCGTCGATGCGGGCGAGGGTCGCGTCCGAGGCGAGAAGCTCGATCTTCCGCCTCTGGCGTTCGATTTGCCTCGGGAGCAGGATTCGGGGGAACCGGCCCGCGTTGCCGGTCGGTGCCTCCGCCAGGATCTCGGGCAGCTTCGCGACGAGGTCGCCCACCGCCCCCTCGCCGCCCGAGGCCCGCCGCCCGAGCTCGTGGCCGAGGATATCGATCTTTCCGTGAAGCAACCGGCGCGCGTAGGACAGCTCGGACTCGAACTCCTCGCACTCGCCCTTCCGTCGGCGCAACTCCGAGGTTGCGAGGGACTCGAGGCCCTCGAGGTAGCTCGGATCCAGGATGCGATCATCCCGTCTCCGTGGCTTGCCGGTCATCGGGCGTCCCCTTCCGCGATGGCTGACTCCATCTCCCACTCTGCCCATATCGGCTTCCAGACCAATCAAAGTAAGGCCCCTCACGACATTGGCCGAAGAAAACCTGGAAGGATTGACCGTCTCGGCCGAATCGAAGCGGCAGCCCGGCCGCGACCAGCGGGCTTGCGATCCTTCGTCGTGAAGGGGATCCTTCAACTCGGAGCGCGAAAACGCCGAATATTCCGCTTGTGTCCGATTCTTCCACGACCCCCCGCGTCACCAGGTCGGGGGGCCAATCGGGAGGCTGGTCCGGAGAGAGAGATTGAAAGCCGACGAGGGTGACCTCACCACCGCCGGGATCGTGGCCGTCCTGGAGGATGTCGCCGCCGAGCGCCAGACCGGCCGTCTGGAAGTTCGGCGCAACGGGGCGCGCGGGGAGCAGGTCGCCGAGGTCTATTTCCGAGAGGGCGACATCACCCACGCCGCACTGGTCGGGAGCAACGTCCGCCTGGGCACGCGGCTGGTCTCGGCCGGCCTGCTCTCGCGCGCCGAGGTCGAGGGCGCGCTCGCACGTCGGCGTGAGGGAGATGAACGAAAGCTCGGGGACATCCTGATCGACGCCGGCCTCGTCGACCGCGCGCAGGTGGAGCGGATCGTCCACAAGCAGATCGAGGACACGGTCGTCGAGATCCTGCCCTGGCGGCAGGGACGATTCCGATTCGAGGCGCGACGGGAGGCCGAGCGGGGGGCCGGGATCCAACTCGGCGTCGAGGCGCTCCTCACCGAGGCAGGTCGCCGCATGGAGGAGTGGTGGCAGATGCGCTCGGTCGTGCCAAGTGTCGAGTGCGTTCCGCGTTTCGACGAGGCCGTACGGGAGCCGCCGGAGGTGACACTCACGCCCGAGGAGTGGTCGCTCCTCGCCCGGTGCGATGGTGAGACGACGCTGAGCGAGATCGCTGCAACCTGCGGCTTCACTACGCTGGAGGCGGTACGGACGCTGCATTCGCTGGTCGCCGGCGGCGTGGTCGAGGTTGCCTCCGCCGGAGCGGCCCTCGCGGAGGACGAGGTACGGGGCGATCACTCGGTGTTCCGGGCGATCCCCGAGCCGGGCATCGACGGAAGCGAGGGCTTCCGGGAGCAGGTGCAGCCGGCCGAACCTGCGGCGGCCGAGCCCGAGCCGGTGCACGGCTGGGCGAATCCGTCCCAGCCCGAGCCGGCCGAGGCCGAATCGGTGGCCCTGGCAGATGTCGCACAATCCGACTCGGCCGGGCCGGAGCCGGTGCACACCTGGGTCGAGCTCTCCGAGCGCTGGGCAGCCGAACCGCACCCCCAACCCGAGCAAACCTGGGGTGAGCCCGCGCGCGAGCGAACCTGGGGTGAGCCCGCACAGCGGGAGGCGGCCGATCCCGAGCTGGATCCGACCTGGGCCGAGCTGTCGGAACCGGAGTCACCGCAAGCGGAGTCCGAGCCGCCCTGGGCACAGCCGTCCGAACCTGACCCGGCGTACCCCGAGCATGGAGCGCGGGCGCCGATCTCCGAATCCGACATGACGCAGATCGAGGATGAGGCGGCACCCGATGGCCAACCTCTCGTCACGAAGGCTGGCGAAGGGGGCGCGGAGGACGCAGACGGCGACGGTGCATCTCCAGACGACACCCCGTTGTCTCAGGTGGCGGAGGGCGCGTGGGCCACCAGCCCCGACGACGAGCCGGCAACCGAGGGGAGCGTGACCGACGATCTCGCGGAGCCGGCCATACCGGCGAGTGAGCTCGGGATCGTCCCCGAGGTGCCCGTCGTCACGGCCGAGGAGCTTTCCCCCGCCTCGGAGGAGCCGAGCATCGACGATGCTGCGCCGGGTCTCGCCACGGACTTCGTCCCCGAGCAGGGTGCGGCGTGGGAGACGGTGGCCGATGCTTCGGACGACGCCCTCGTCGAGGGCATCGACCTCTTCGGTGACCTTGCCCCCGACGATGAGGAGACACCGTCGGACTCGGACGAATCCGAGGACGAGGGCGACGACGATCTCCGCTGGCTGCTCGAGGGCGAGCTCACGTCGGCGTCCCGCGGGGAGCTGCCGTCCCGGGCCGAGGGTGCTCCGCCGGCAGGCGACGGCCTCGACGACGAACCCTCGGCGATGGACGACGACGAGCTGGACGCGGTGGAGGCGCTCGAGCGCGAGGTACTCGAGAGCGAGGTGGCGGCGCTCGAGCGGGAAGCCCTCGAGGCCGGAGCGGACAGCGATGCGCCGGAGCCGACCGTGGAGGAGCAGCGCCCGGAGGTACCCGAGAACCCCGAGGAGGGCTCCGGGTCCAAGGAGAAGGTTGCGTCGTCGGGCCGCGGGCGCAAGCGCACCACGAGAGAGGCGCGCCCGGGACCACGTTCTGCGAGCCGGCGCACCGCCGGGACGGGGAAGTCGATCGACCCACCGGCGATCCCCGACGAGCCGCCGTCGATAGAGGAGCGAGACGCGACGGTAACGGGTCCCGAACCTGGGCCCGTTGACGAGGACGAGGCCGCGCCCGCCGCGCCGCCGGCCCAGGAGTCCTCGCTCGAAACAGCGGTTTCCAGCGCCATCGCGGCCGAGGAGCCCGTCGTGCGGATCGAAGAGAGTCCGGTCGAAGAGGGGACCTCCGAAGATTTCACCTGGGACTTCGGCTCCTCCGGCGAGGCCGCCGCACCTCCGCAGCCCGAGTCAGCGCCGCCTCGTTACGCCCCGACGATGTGGGACGCTCCCGCGGACAACGACGGCGAGGAGCTTGGTCCCCGCCCGTCCCAGGAAGAACGAATGGAATCCGGACCGCCCGCGCCCGGACGGCCTCCCCTCGACGACCCGAATGGACGCGACGTGTGGGATGAGGCGATGTCGGGGTCCGGAGACGAAGCGATGGAGTACCGATCCGTCGCCCGGCACTTCGCGGAGTTTTCGGGAATGGCCAAGATCGTCGCCGCGGCTCCCGATCCCAAGGAGGCCCCTCCCGGCGTCGAGCTCATGCCGCGGCCGCGCCGTTGGGAGGGAGGCCGCAGGGCTCCGGTGGATCCCGAGGTCGACACGAGCGCGCTCATCCGCGAGTTCTCAGGCTTTGGGACCGAGGGAAAGGCGGACCGAAAGAAGGACGATCCTCCCGCGCCCTCGCCGCCGCCCCCGGCGCGAGCGCCCTCGCCCCCGCCTCCCGTCAAGAAGCCCCCGGAGAAGGGGCGGGGGTTCCTCGGCCGCAAGCGCCGCTGAGGGAGGCGTTCGTCAGGGCCTTCGTCGTTCGCCCGGGTTTCGCGCGCGTCGGGCCTACAATCGCGGAAGATGCGCGGCGTCGAAGACTATCTGGAGCAGATCAAGCGGCTCGAAGAAGACGGGCAGCGCTGCACGGCGACGCTCCTCGCACAAACCCTGGGAGTGTCCCTTCCCTCTGCGAGCGAGATGCTCAAGCGGCTCGCCGAGGAGGGGTACCTCGAGCGCCACAAGGACGGCTCCATCCATCTGACGAGTTACGGGCGGCCGTTGGCGCACATCGTCCTCCGCCGGCATCGGCTGGTCGAGCGGCTGCTGACCGACATGCTGGGCATGCCGTGGCACGAGGTCCACACCGAGGCCCATCGCATCGAGCACGCGATCTCGAGCCGGGTCGAGGAGCGGCTTGCCTCTGCCCTGGGTTTTCCCGAGTACTGCCCGCACGGGCATCCGATCTGCCCCATGGACCCGCGGTCCCTTCGGGCGCTGGACGCCGTCGCCGAAGGTGAAGAAGTGGCCATTGCCCAGATCTCGGAGATGAAGGAGGACCTGCTCGCCTACCTCGACGAGCTCGGAATCCGGCCCGGGGTGGTCCTCAAGGTGTTCGAGGTGGCCCCGTTCGGGGGGCCGCTGACGCTCTCCGGCGAGGCGGGCCCGGTCACGCTGGGCCGCGAGGTAGCGGCGCACATCCAGGTCTGTGAGCCGGAGCAGGCCGACTGGATCCGCCGCCGCGCGATGGACCTGTAGGTGGCCGGTGCCAGAGTCACCAGCCACGGTTTGATCAGGGTGTTCGTGGGCGGCCGCCTGGCCTGAGGACGGGATCCCAGCCTGGCTCCCTAGACGCTTGCGGAAGCCCTATCGACAAAATCATGCCGCTCGGTTTGCGTTTGTGGCGATGCCGAGGTCGTTGAAGAGCCGTAGCTGCCCCTCAGAAGATCCCCGTACCGCTCGCTGAGCTTGTCCATGTCCGCGGACACTACGATCGCCCGCGCTC
>JBOGWP010000096.1:0-46667 GCA_050693875.1 Actinomycetota bacterium | reverse complement strand
GGCCGGCCTCGATGCAGCGGGCGGCGCCGCCTGCGGTGTCCGCGCGGCCGGCCTGCTCCACAGCGTGAGCCCGAACGCGGCGGCTCCCGATGCAGTGAGGATACCGACGGCCGCCGCCGCGATGCGTGGACGCAGCGCGGACAGAAGCGCGGGACGCCACTGCGACGTGATCGCCGGCATTCCCATCCGCCGTCCGGAGGACCGGCGGAGTTCGACCCGCCCCTCGCGCTCGACGCGCAGGGCAGCACCGCCGATCCACAGCCCGGCCAGCACCAGCAGCGCCAGGGCGTCGATGGCCCAAGTCCCGTGATCGTGCCGCCAGAGGCGCCGCGGCGGCATCGCAGCAGGTGGCGCGGCAGCCGCGCCGGCCGGTGCCTCCGGGCCTGCCGAGCTCGGCGGCACGCGGTGAGACTCGATGATCGAGGTCATGTCCATGCTCGATGCGGCCGCCGACAGCCCCCAGCGGGCGCTGGCCAGATAGCTCGCCTCGCGCAGCCCCGGGGTGGTCGAGATCGAGAACGCTCCGGAGAGGACGAGCTGCGCGACCAGTGCCAGCGGCAGCACGGTGAGGGCCTTGTCCGGCGTCCGGGCGAAGGCCGAGATCAGCAGGCCGATCGCCATCGCGGCAAGCCCCGCGAGTGCCACGTCGAGGACCAGCTCGACCCGCGGCAACCCGAGCAGCGAGGAATGTGGTCCTCCCTGCCGGAGCGTCGCGATCGTCACGAGCACCGCGGCCTGCGCCACCGTGATGGCGCTGAGGACGATCACCTTCGAGGCGACGTAGGCGCGCATCGACAAGCCGGCGGCCCGTTCGCGCCTCGTGATCGCGCGCTCCTTCACGATCTCGCGCACCGCGTTCGAGGTCCCCAGCCAGGTCGCGCTCAGCACGAGGAAGAGCGCCACGCTCGTCGGGTCCGGGGCGCCGGGGGTCGAAGCAAACCCGTTCGGTGGAGCGGCGGCGAGGATGAGCAGGCCCAACACCGGCGCCTGCACGACCAGCATCGCCAGGTACCGACGGTCGCTGGCGATGAGCGACAGGTATCGCCGCACCAGGGTCCAGAGCTGGCGGATGCCCGATGCAACCGCGAGCCGGCGGCTGGGAACCCAAGGCCGCCCGACCGCGCCGGATGGTCCACCCACATGCCGTCGGTACATCGGATGACCCTCGAAGCGTGGCCCCCACGCGCCCTTCCCGGGCGACGCGAGCTCGGCGAGCACGTCCGCGGCGTCGCCCCGGCCGAAGTATGCGGGGGCTTCGCTCGGCGGCCCGAAGAACGCGGTCTGTCCGGCGGGGGCCAGGTAGAGAACCCGATCGCACATCCCGAGGCTCTGGACGTGATGGGTCACCACGACGACGGTCCGCCCGCCGTCGGCCAGCCCCCGGAGCAATGACATGAAGGCCTTCTCGTACCCGGGGTCCAGCCCCGAGGTCGGTTCGTCGAGCAGCAGGATCTGCGGTCGGGTGAGCAGCTCGACGGCAACGTTCGTGCGTTTGCGCTCGCCGCCCGAGAGCCCGTGGACGGGGCGATCTGCCCGGTCGTTCAGCCCCAGCTCGGCGAGCACCTCCTCGACCCGGCGGCGTCGCTCCTCCCGGCCGATGGCCGCGGGAAACCGCAGCTCGGCGGCATAGTCGAGGGTCTGGCGCACGGTGAGCTGCGGATGCAGGACGTTCTCCTGCGGCACGTAGCCGATACACCCCCGGAGACGCTCGGGGGCTTCGTGCAGATCGGCGCCCTCCACGAGGACCGTGCCCGACGTGGGAGCAGCCGCGCCCGACAGCGTCTCGAGCAGCGTCGACTTCCCTGCGCCGGTTGGGCCGACGATCGCGAGCAGCATGCCGCGGCGAAGGCTGAAGCTGACGCGGTCGACGAGGATCTGGCCGCCGGGAGCCCGGACCGAAACGCCGGTGACATCGAGGCTGGGGTCGCCCTCGAGCACAACCTCGCCGACCGGTGCCTCGTCGCGGTGCGGGTACGAGCGCGGGCGGCTGGGCGGCTCGGCGGCCGTGGCCCAAGGTTCGGCGTGGACGGTTGGTGTCGGCATGGCGTTGGAAGGTCGCCCTGCAGGAATCGTCCGGCCGCCTCGCACCCTTTAGCCCACTCGTGCGCTTGTTGTCCGTGCGTGGGCGGTTGTCCGAAAATCTGTTGTCTCTGAGCAGCCAAGGCGGAGTTGACGAGAGCGGTTGCGATGTCCGATGCCTGGGCCGGCGTCGCAGTGCACCTGATCCGGTGACCCCGGCGGCTAGCGGCGGATCTTGAATACGAGAACCGCGGTCGCGGCGAGGGCGAGCATGGCCCCCGCGACGAGCACCACCCAGCGGAGAGCACCGCGGCCCTGCGTCGCGCGGCTGCGAGGCGGCGCCGAGCTCCGGGCCGTCGGCATTGCCCGAGCGGGTGGGGGCGCCGAGACGCGCACCTGCGCCGGCGACGAGACCACGCGGTCGACCCCCGACTCGGCCACCACGCTGGCCTCGTAGTCACCGCCCGGCAGCCCGGCCCCGACCGGATCCCAGGTCAGCGTCTGGGGGCCGCGATCTCGCGGCTCGGCGGGAGTCGATCCGGCCGCACCCTGGGGCCCCCGATAGAGCAGCGACACGGTCGCGGGCGACGACAGCTCGAACGAGATCGTCGCCGGTGAGCCGGGCCCGGCGACCCCGCCGGGAGACACGTTCGCGAGCACGAGCACCGGCTTCACCGGGCTTCCCGGCTCGATCGAGATCGAATCGCCCCCGCGGATTGCCAGAGGCCCCTTCGGCGGCGACGCCCCTTCGACCCCCACCGCGCCCTCCCGCTCCAGCGCGATCTCCTCGATGTCCACGGCGAGGCCCACGCGGATCTGCCCCGGCTCGGGGCGGCGCACCGGCCGCAGCCCCCCGTAGTAGAAGGCGAGGATGTCCCGGTAGCCCATCCCGCGGTCGGCCTTGCCCTTCACGCCGTACTGCACCATGCCCACGCCGTGCCCCCAACCTCGTCCGGTGAGCACCGCGTCGGTGCCTTCGGTCCGGATGTCGAACCACCTCGAGGGAACGACCTGCGGAAGCGGCCTGCCGTTGGATCCATTCGTGGGATAGCGCTTGGGCTCGAGGCACGGGGCCTGCTTGTTCAGTCGCCCTCGAAGATCGGACAGCGAGATCGATCGCACCCCGTCTGGCCCGCCGATGCGGCCCGAGTCCCCGACCTGCACGACCGAGGTCACCGGCCCGGCCCCCCACGAGCCCGCGCGCCGCAACGCCGCCGCCAGATCGTCGAGAGGGATCCGCACCGACCACGAGGAAAACGGCGACGAGGCGTCGTCGCTCTCGGTCCTCGGCACGAGGTACGGAAGTGGTGATCCGCCGAAGACGTCTGCGTTCGAGTAGGTCCGGCCGTTCGAGGTCGAGAAGTAGAAGGTGCTTGCCGCCTTCCCCTCGTACTCGAGGATCTCTCCGGCGGTCTCGTCCACCGCCCTCGCCCACGCGTCGCCCCAGGGCCCGCGCTCGACCCGGAGCCCGCGGTAGACCTGACACGCGTCGGTGGCGCACAGGTTGTAGTTCAGTTCGCGAGCGAGCCGGGTGGATGGGTTCATATGAGCCTCGGCGTAGGTGCGTGCCCCCACCACCTGCGCCTTGAGGGCCTCGGGCGGCCAGCTGCGCGGCACCTCGTCGATGCCGCGGAGGTATTCGGGAAAGGTGAGCTCGGTGACCAGATACAGACGCCCGTCGGCCCGGCGCCCGACCTCGAGGATCCCCCGATAGGCGGCGTGGAGATTTCTCGGCTGATTGGCCGGACACTCGCCCGACCTTGCTCGGAATCGGGCCTCCAACCGGACCGAAGCGCCCGGTTCTGACGCGACGAATCGGAGGGGGCCGGCGACGTCGTCGGCGTGGGCCGGAAGCGGGTGGACGACCCCCGCGGCCTGGGCGACGGCAAGCAGAGCAAGGAGGGGGCCGAGGTGGTGCCACAATCTCCTCATGCGCACTCCCGGTCTCGACGACGTCCGCGCCGCCGCTCGCCGCCTGCAGGGTGTCGCAGTCCGCACCCCCGTGCTCCCTTCGAGGGTGCTGTCGGTGCATGCGGGTGGCACGGCGCTGCTCAAGTGCGAGAGTCTCCAGCGGACCGGGTCGTTCAAGATCAGGGGAGCGTACAACCGTATCGCCCTGCTCTCCGACGGGGAGCGCGCCCGCGGGGTCGTGGCAGCCAGCGCCGGGAACCACGGCCAGGGCGTGGCCCTGGCCGCCTCGCTGCTCGGGGTCAAGGCGGCGGTCTTCATGCCGCGGGGGGCGCCGATCCCCAAGGTCGAAGCCACCGTCGCCTACGGCGGCGAGGTCATTCTGGAAGGCTCCGTCTACGACGACGCCCATGCCGCCGCGGTCGCCTATGCGGAGGAACGGGGTGCGGTCATGGTGCACCCCTTCGATCATCCCGACGTGGTCGCCGGACAGGGCACGATCGCCCTCGAGATCCTGGAGCAGGTTCCCGAGGTGGCGACGATCGTCGTCGGCGTAGGAGGCGGCGGTCTCATCTCGGGGATCGCCGTGGCCGCGAAGGCGTTGCGGCCCTCGGTGCGGATCGTCGGCGTCGAGCCCGAAGGAGCCCGCACGGTCGGACGTTCGCTCGACGCGGGGCACCCGGTAACCCTCACCGAGCTCGCCACCCTCGCCGACGGGCTGGCGGCGAAGCGGCCCGGCGATCTCACGCTCGAACTGATCCGCCGCCACGTGGACGAGATGGTGACGGTTACGGACGACGAGCTCGCTGAGGCGCTGCTGCTGCTGGCGGAACGGGCCAAGCTGGTCGTCGAGCCGGCGGGCGGTGCCAGCGTCGCGGCCGTCCTCGCCCACAAGGCGGCGGTGACGGAGCCGGCCGTCCTCCTGCTGTCCGGCGGCAACATCGACCCCCTGCTGCTGCTGCGCGTGGTTCGATCCGGCATGACCGCCGCAGGCCGCTACTTCTCGTTCCGCACGCACCTCGTCGACCGGCCCGGTGAGCTGCACCGGATGCTCGCGATCATCGCCGCAGCCGAGGTCAACATCGTTGGCATCGAGCACCGCCGGGAGGGAGCCCGCATCGCGATGGGCGACGTGGAGGTGGCGCTTCAGGTCGAGACGCGGGGGGTAGACCACCTGCGCGAGCTTGCGGAGCGGCTGCAGTCGGCAGGGTATGCAGTCGAGCCTCTCTGATACCGCTTACGGACTACACTGTTGAGAGCGACAACCATCGGGAGGGACGCACGATGAAGATCGAGATCGAGTACTGCGTCGTCTGAAACTACACCGAGCGCGCCGTCGGTCTGGCGGCCCGATTGCTCGAGGAGGCGCCGCGCTTCATCACCCGGCTCACGCTGATCCCTTCCGGCGGCGGCGTCTTCGAGGTGACCATCGACGGCGACCTCGTCTGGTCGAAGAAGGCCACGAAGAAGCACCCGACCTACGAGCAGATCCGCGAGGCGGTGACCGCCGCGGTCCGCCGCGACCCGGCCCGGGCAATCCGCTAGCTCAGGCCTCCAGCTGGCGCGCGAGCTCCTTCGGATCACTCGTCGGGGCGCGGCAGGCATAGTGCTCGCAGACAAACGCGGTGGGCGTCCCGCCGAACGCCTGCTTCCCCTCGAGCAGCGGCGACGCGATCCCCGGCGGCGCGCCGACCAGCACCCGGTTCGGAAGGAACCGATCCCACACCACGGCGAGCAGCTCGCTCGCGACCGGATGCTGCCGGTCTCCCACGATCGCGATCTCCTTCGGCCTCGCCCGCGTGAAGTCGAACGCCGAGAGGAACGAGGACGTTGCCTGCGGGTAGCGGTCCATCAGGCTCCCGGCCACGCGAAGCGTGGCGATTGTCCGCGCGGTGTACTCCTCCTTCCCGGTCAGGACCGCGAGCCGGGCGAGCACCATCGCGGCGATGCCGTTGGGTGAGGGCACCACGCTCTCCGCGATCTCCTTCCGGCGCGCCACAAGCTGCTCGTGGTCGGTCCCCGTGGTGAAGAAGCCGCCCTCGGCGTCGTCCCAGAACAGCTCGAGCATGCGCTCGGTCAGGGCAACGGCCTCATCGAACCAGCGCGGCTCGAAGGTCGCCTCCCACAGCGCTAGGAGGGCCTCCGCCAGGAAGGCGTAATCCTCCAACATCCCGGGCACGCGGGCGCGGCCCCCCTTGAACGAGTGGAGCAGCCGCCCCGCAGGGTCGCGGAGCCGCTGAAGGAGGAAGTCGGCGGTTGCGGCGGCCTCGCCGACGAGCTCCGGCCGTCCGAGCGCCGGTCCTGCCTCGGCGAGCGCCGTCGCCGCGAGCGCGTTCCACGATGTCAGGATCTTGTCATCCCGCCCGGGCCGGACGCGCTGTGCGCGGAGCTCGAGGAGCTTGGCGCGGGCCTCGGCCGGCGGCTCCGGACCTGCCGCGGTCAGGATCGTGCGCCCCTCGAAGTTTCCGCTGCGGGTGACGCCGTAGTACTCCATCGCGTCGGCCGCCACCTGCACGAACTCGTCGTACCCCCAGACGTAGAACTTGCCCTCCTCCCCCTCGGAGTCGGCGTCCTCGCTGGAATGGAATCCGCCGCTCGGGTCGCGCATCTCTCGGAGCAGATACTCCAAGGTCTCCAGGGCGATGCGGCGGAAGAGCGGCCTCTTCCAAGCCTGCCAGGCGTGGGCGTACAGCCGGGCGAGCTGCGCGTTGTCGTAGAGCATCTTCTCGAAGTGCGGCACGAGCCACGCCCGGTCGACCGTGTAGCGCGCAAAGCCACCGCCGAGCTGATCGTAGATCCCGCCGAGCGCCATGCGCTCCAGCGTCCGCTCGACGATCTCGCGTGAGTGCCGGCTCAGCGCGGGTCGCCGCTCCGGAAGGTCGGGGCCGAGCGCGTCGGGCCGGATCGCCACCCGGAGCAGGAGCTCGAGGACCGTTGGCTGGGGAAACTTCGGAGCGCGGCCAAAGCCGCCGTGTTCCTCGTCGAACCCTGCGCCGATCGCCGCCGCACCCGTCTCGATGAGATCGGCGGGCAGCTCCTCTCCCGTCGGACGCGGGGTGGTCCTCTCCATCAAGTCCTCGAACATCCGGCGGCCTTCGCTCCGGATCTCCTCCCGCCGCTCCTCCCACGCCTCGTGCACCGATTCGAGGACCCGGCGAAACGACGGCATGCCGGGGCGATCGGTGGGCGGGTAGTAGGTCCCACCGAAGAAGGGGATGCCGTCGGGCGTGAGTACCACCGTCATCGGCCAGCCGCCGTGGCCGGTCATCGCCTGCACCGCGTCCATGTAGATCGCGTCGAGGTCGGGGCGCTCCTCCCGGTCGACCTTCACGGGCACGTACCAGTGGTTCATCAGCCGGGCAATCTCAGGGTCCTCGAACGACTCCCGCTCCATCACATGGCACCAGTGGCATGCCGCATACCCGATGGAGAGCAGGATCGGGCGATCGAGCTCCGCGGCCCGCGCGAGCGCCTCGTCTCCCCACGGGTACCAGTCGACGGGGTTGTGGGCGTGCTGGATGAGGTAGGGGCTGGTCTCGTCGATCAGCCGGTTCGTGTGCTCACCGGTCGGGTGGTCCACCTCGGGAGCCTATCCGCTGCGCCCAAGCGTATCGTCGAGCCAGGTCACGACCTCCGAGGCGGCGCGCTCCCAGCCCTCCTGGATGAACCAGTGGTGCCCGAGGTCGGGATGCTCGACGTAGCGCGCCCCATACTTGCGGGCGATCTTGCGCTGGGTCTTGGGACCGAGTGTCGGATCCAACCCGGTCCCCAGCACGTAGACCGGGCAGCGCACACGCTCCGCGTCGACGGCCACCCGACCGAGAAGGATCTCGCGGAGCGCTCGTCCGGAGTCGGGACAGATCCGCTGGTAGAAGGCCCGCCGCACCTCCTCCGGGCCGGTGTTGACGAAGAGCTGCAGGTAGTCGTCCTCCTCCGGCAGCACGGGCTGCTTGCCGAGGATGCGGGTCAGGTACTTGAACTGGGCGCGCAGGATCGCCCAGGTCGGTCGGACGATGATCCCCCTCGGCGGAGCGGAGTTCATCAGCACGAGGGCCCGCAGCGAGGGCTCCGCCTCGGCCAGCTTTTGGGCGGTCAGCCCTCCGCCGGAATGCCCGACGACCGCCGCCGGCTTCAGAGCACGCGACACCGCCAGGGCGTCCTGGACATAGTCGAAGTACGAGAGGTTGCCGACGTCGGCGACCGGCCTGGAGTCGTAATGCCCGCGCATCGTCGGGGCGTGCGAAGCAAATCCGGCGGCGGCGAGCAGCTCGGCAAACGGCTCCCATACCCAGCCGCCCACCCAGAGGCCGTGGAGGAGGAGCACGCTCCCCTTTGCCGGCGCGGAGGGCTCCCACGTGGCGACGGGAAGCTCGGCGATCCTGCTCTTGGTCGTGTGCGCCGCCATGCCCCTTCCTCGGACCGCCCGCCGCGGTCATCTCGATCCTACGACGCCACGCCGAGACTACCGGCTCCTCTCAGCGCGAGACCCGGATCGCAGCAAAGATCGCCGCCAGCCCGTATCGGATGAGGGCCCCGACGTTCACGGCAAACGGAAGGGGGAGGCCGGCGAGTATCGCTCCCAGCGGGAGACCCACGAGGGTGACGAGCACGGCGATGACCTGGAAGCCGCCGTGGCCGTGGCGGCCCCCGGCCCGCGACACCACCTCGCCGATCCCGAGCCCGGCAAGGATCATGAGCAGCAGCCCGCCGATCCCCAGGCGCAGGAAGGTCACCGCCGCGCCGATCAGCGCGGCCGTCGCGAGGCCGCCGCCCACCGCCGCGGCGTACTGACGCGGGCGGCCGGTCGAGACTGCGGAGCGAGGCAGCCTGGCGCAGCTCGGGCACTTCATCCCGACAGCCGTCGGGCGCATGCACTCGACGCAGATCGGCCGCGCGCACGAGGAGCACGATACCCGCGTCTGCGTGAGGGGGTGGTTCACGCAGACGTGCACCGCCCGGCTCACCCTTCCAGCGTACGCATTGGGGAGACTTGGATGGGTCCGGGTATGCTGGGACGACGTCGACCTCGCGGACCTGCACGAGGACATGGACGAACGCCACCACGACATCGTGATCATCGGGTCCGGCCCTGCCGGGCTCACCGCCGCGCTCTACAGTGCCCGCGCGAACCTGAAGCCACTCGTGTTCGAGGGCTTCGAGGCGGGTGGTCAGCTGATGCTGACCACCGACGTCGAGAATTACCCCGGGTTCACCGACGGCATCCTCGGCCCCGACCTGATGGCGATCTTCCGGAAGCAGGCGGAGCGGTTCGGGACGACCTTCATCACCGACGACGCCACCGGGGTCGAATTCTCCGAGCACCCGTTCAAGGTCAAGCTCGGTGGCGACACCCACACCGCCGAGGCCGTGATCGTGGCGACCGGCGCCACGGCGCGCACCCTGGGACTGGAGAGCGAGAAGAAGCTGATGGGCCGGGGTGTGTCGACCTGCGCCACCTGCGACGGGGCATTCTTCCGCGACCAGGACCTCGTGGTGGTCGGCGGCGGCGACTCCGCCGTCGAAGAGTCGCTCTTCCTCACCCGCTTCGCAAGCAAGGTAACGCTCGTCCACCGCCGTGAGCAGCTGCGCGCTTCCAAGATCATGGCGGACCGGGCATTCAACAACCCCAATATCGACATCGTCTGGAACGCCGTGGTCGATGAGGTGCTCGGCGACGGGCAGGTGAGCGGTGTGCGGATCAGGGACGTCATGTCCGGCGCCGAGCGCGTGATCGACGCGGGGGGCATGTTCGTCGCGATCGGTCACGATCCCAACTCGGCGCTCTTCGAGGACAAGCTCGAGCTCGACGAAGCCGGCTACGTCGTGATCGGCAGGCAGTTGAAGCACGACTACGACCCCTCCTCGCCGTTCGAGACTCGCACCAGCGTCGAGGGGGTGTTTGCGGCCGGCGACGTCGTCGACCACACCTACCGGCAGGCCGTCACCGCAGCGGGGATGGGGTGCATGGCGGCGATCGACGCCGAGCGGTGGCTCGAGACCCGCGGACACTAACAGTTGGGGCGGCTTCGCCACCCCAACCACCCCCCCAACCCACGCGGCCCGTGCCCCCCTCACCGACGCGGCCCGTGCCCCGAAGCGGCGCCAGCGCCGGTCTGACGACCGCCCTGGCGTTCCTCCTGGTCTTGCCTGCGACCACGCCTGCGACGGCGGCCGGCGCCGCCTCCCGACCGGCCGCGTTGCCCGGCGAGCCCAGCACGGCCGACGTGCGCTGGTACGCGCCGGTCATCGCCGGCGGCAAGGTGTTCCCCGTGCTCCGATCCGGGGAGCGCTGGCTCAACTGGCGCGACACGTACGGGGCCCCGCGGATGCGGCTCGAGCCCGACGGGGTGTGGCGGCAGGTGGGGGTCCACCAGGGAATCGATGTCTACGCCGAGAAGGGAGCGCCGGTCGTCTCGATGGGGGCCGGCACGGTGGAGCAGGTGGGATGGACCTTCTACTCTGGGTGGCGGGTCGGTGTGCGCGGGGCCGACGACCGCTACTACTTCTACGCCCACCTCTCCGCGTTCTCGCCGGGGATCGCCGTCGGACGCCGCCTGGCCGCCGGCACCATGCTCGGCCGAGTCGGCAACTCGGGCTACGGGCCGGAGGGGACGGCGGACGAGTTCCCGCCCCACCTGCACTTCGGGCTCCAGACCGGGCAGCGCTGGGACAACCCCCAGGACCGGCTGCTGACCCTCTACCGCGCCTACGTGGACCACACTCGAAACGTCGGCGCGGGCATGCGGGCGCTGGCCGAGCGGCGCCGCCGCCTCGGTGTCCGGGCCTTCTCGGCCGCGCCTGCCGGCGAGGCTTTGCGGCAGGCGATCGACGCCCTGGGCAACGAGCGCAGCCGGCTCGAGTCGGCCTTGTACGTCAACGCCTGAGCCGTACCGGCAGGGGGTATAGTTTTGGTCATTCGCTCGGGCCCCACGGCGTGGCGAGCGACTTTACGGGAGGGAAGGACGCGCGATGGCTGACGTACCGAGCATCACCGACGGCACCTTCGACGCAGAGGTGCTCGACTCGGACCGCCCCGTTCTCGTCGACTTCTGGGCCGACTGGTGTCACCCCTGCCATCTCATCGACCCTCATATCGAGGCCATCGCCGGCGAGCAGGACAAGCTCAAGGTCGTGAAGTTGAACCTCGACGAGAACCCCGAGGCGGCTCAGCGCTACGGCGTGATGTCGATCCCCACCCTGCTGCTGTTCATCGATGGCGTGGAGAAGGTTCGCATCGTGGGGGCTCGACCGAAGGAAGCGATCCTCTCGCAGGTCAAGCCGTTCCTGTAGGACCGAACGGCGCTCGGGCCGTGCCCGGTCTCGGAACTCCCGCCATCCGCCTTCTTCGAGCAGGGCAGCGTTCCCCCGCGGTCGCCGATCTCCAGCTGCGCCTCGGCCGCCTCGGGTTCGAGATCGCCCCCGAGGAGCTCGGCGGTTCGTTCGGGTCGAGCACGGAGGGAGTCGTCCGCGCGTTCCAGCAGCAACGGGGTCTCGACGTCGATGGGATCGTCGGACCCGACACCTGGAAAGAACTGGTTGAAAGCGGCTGGGCTCTGGGGGATCGCGTCCTGTACGTGCGCCAGCCCTACTTCCGGGGCGACGACGTCCGTGACCTGCAGGAGCGGCTCAACGCCCTCGGGTTCTCGGCGGGGAAGCACGACGGGATCTTCGGACCCCAGACCGCCTCGGCGCTGAGCGAGTTCCAGCGAAATCTCGGGATCGCCGAGGACGCGATCGTCGGACGGGAGACCGTGCTGGCGCTCGAGCGGCTTCGCCTGGTCACCCGGACCGGCCTCGGCCCACGCATCCGGGAGCGTGAGGCGCGCCGGGCCGAGGTCCGCGGGCTCGCCGGCAAGCGGATCGCCATCGATCCCGGGCACGGGGGGGACGACCTCGGCGAGCTCGGAGTCGAGGGTCGCACCGAGGCCGAGGCCGCCTTCGCGTTGGGCGCCCGGCTTGCTCGCCTTCTCGATCTCCGTGGCGCGACCGCCATGCTCACCCGGGGGCCCCACGACGGCCCATCGGACTCCGAGCGGGCCCAGCGCACCAACGACTTCCGCGCCGACCTGCTCATCTCGATCCACTTCAACGGCCACGCCTCGGAACTGGCCGAGGGCGTCACGACCTACTACTTCGAGCGCGACGGGGTGGCGTCGGAGCCCGGGGAGCACCTCGCCCAGCTGCTCCAGGAGCGGCTGGTGGGAAGGGGGCGCGTGGACTGCCGAACCCACGGCAAGGCGTATCCGATCCTGCGCGAGACGAGGATGCCCGCGGTCGTCGTGGAGCCGTGCTTCATTACGAATCCGAAGGAGGCGGCCGAGCTCAGCGACGAGACCACCTACGACCGGATGGCCGAGGCCATGCTCGAGGCGGTGGAGGCCTACTTCTCGGACGAGGCCTGATCAGGCCGATCCGAGCCACATCTCGTGCGAGGCGGCCGCGTCGCCGTTCTCCTCCAAGGCGCTCGGGACCACCTCCGGGCTCCCGAGCGGCTGCTCCGACGCTGCCGGCGCGCCGTCGTCGATCCCATCTGGCCCCGCCGGCCCGTCCGGCCCCGGCTGCCGATCGACGGTCGGGTGGCCGGCCCCATCTGAGGTTGGCCCGGCAGCCCCGCCGATGATGCGTGCCGCGAGCTGCTCGAGCTGCTCGAAGGTCCGGAAGTCGATGAGGATCCGGCCCCGGCGCCGTCCGGTGGTCACCTTGACCCGGGTGCCCAGCGCATTCGAGATGCGAACGGCCACCTCGCGGACCGCGTCGGGGTCTTCGGCTCGCCGGGGGGCCGGATCGGCGACACCGATCCGGCGGAGGCGGACGAGCTCCTCCGTCTGCCGGACCGACATCGACTCCATGGCGACCCGCTGCGCGACGCGCTCCAGCATCGGATGACCGGCCAGGCCCAGAAGGGCGCGGCCGTGGCCGGCGCTCAAGCGGCCTTGGAGGACCAGCTTCTGAACCGCCGCGGGGAGCTCGAGCAGCCGAAGGCTGTTGGTGACCGCAGGCCGGGAGAGGCCGAGTCGCTCGGCCAGCTCCTCGTGGGTGAGCCCTCCCTCCTCGATCAGTTGCTGGTAGGAGGCCGCGGTCTCGATCGGGTTCAGGTCCTCGCGATGAACGTTCTCGACGAGCGCTCGCTCGATCGCCCCCCGCTCGTCGGTCTCGACCACCAGCGACGGAATCGTCGCCAGGCCGGCCCGCTCCGCCGCCCGCCAGCGGCGCTCGCCCAGCACCAGCTGGTAGCGCCCCGACTGCGCGGGCCGGACGACGACCGGCTGCAGCACCCCGACCTGGCGGATCGAGGCGGCCAGAGTTTCGAGACTCTCTTCGTCGAAGCTGCGCCTGGGCTGTCGCGGGTTGGGCTCGATCACCGAGGTGGGCAGCTCTTCGAGAACACTGGCCCCCGACGGGATCAGCGCGCCCAGCCCTCGACCCAGGCCACCGCGTGCCGTCATTCATCGACCTCCTGTTGTCGTTCGAGATCTCCGGGGGGAGAGCCGACGGGGCCCTCCAGCTCCCACGCCGGCTCAGTCGCGAGACCGGCCGCGAAGGCCTCGCCGCCGGGTGGGACCGTCGGGGCGCCCTCCTCGGGGGAGGTTGCCTCCTCCGAAACGACGTCGTCGGCGGGGGTGGGGGTCTCGACGCCGTCCTGCAACGGCGCAGTCGGGTCATCATCCGGCGACGAGACCCGCTTCCCGCGCTCGGCCAGTTCGCCTAATCCTCCTAACCCCTGTAAATCACTAGACCACCGCGACGCCACGTCCGGCGCAGCCTCCTCGTCCGCCGGTGCCGGTATGCCGCCCGCCACCTCCGGACCGGGGCCATCGGTCAGGGGCGGGCCCACCTCGGTGCCGGCTCCCCCAGCAGGCGGCTCGGGGGCCGTCGCCTCTCCGACCTCGGCGCCCCCCACAAGTGCGGGGACCCGTTCCCCCGCCGACTGGAGGGCGACTTCGAACGCCAGGGCGCGATAGGCCTCGGATCCGCGCGACCCCGGGTCGTACAGCGCAATGGGCTGGCCGAACGACGGAGCCTCGGACAGGCGGACGCTGCGAGGGATGACGGTGTCGTAAACCCGGCCCGTGAAGTGTCCGCGCACCTGGTCGGCGACCTGATCGGAGAGTCGGGTGCGCCGGTCGTGCATGGTGAGCACGATCCCGGCCAGGAGCAGGCGCGGGTTGAGGCTGCTCCTCACGAGCTGAACGTTCTTGAGCAACTGGCCCAGCCCCTCCAGGGCGTAGTACTCGCACTGGATCGGGACGATGAGCTCCGTTGCAGCGGCGAGTCCGTTGATCGTGAGCAGCCCGAGGGAGGGAGGGCAATCGATCAGAACGTAGTCGAACTCGCCGGCGAGGCCCTCGAGCGCCCGCCGAAGCTTGAGCTCGCGCGAGAACACCGCCACGAGCTCGATCTCCGCGCCGGCCAGGTCGATGGTGGAGGGGACGCAGTAAAGATTCCGGGTGGCGGTCGCCTCGATGGCATCATCGAAGGGTTCTCCTTCGATCAGGATGCGGTAGATGTTGGAAGTCGCCCGGCGGGGGTCGACGCCGACCCCGCTCGTGGCGTTGGCCTGAGGATCGAGGTCCACGAGGAGCACTTTGGCGCCTTGGAGCGCCAGCCAGGCCCCGAGATTGACCACCGTGGTCGTCTTGCCGACGCCGCCCTTCTGGTTGGCGACGGCGATGATTCGGGTCTGTCCTGGCACGGGCCAACTTTCGGACTCGATGGCCATTCGGCTCCCGTCGCTATATGACGGCCTCCCGTCCGCCTGCCCTCGGCCCTCGCCGGCTCGGGAGCGGGCGGCCCTCGTTCACCCGAGCGGGCGGCGGTGGGCCGTCCCCGGGCGGCGAGGAAAGCGGTGGTCGGTCGCGGAGACCTTCTCTGCGACGTGCGCCCGCTGTCGAATATCAAAGCATCCCTCCAGCTCGATCGGGCGGAAATCCTCCAAACCGAGGCTGGCAAGCACCAGGCCGGGCAGAGCCGGCGGGAGGCGGGCGGTCAGGACGACCTTCCCTCCGACGCGGCAGAGGGGGGCACACAACTCGGCCGCGGCGGCCGGCCCGGCCAGGGCACGAGCCACGACCGCGCCCGCTCGCTCCCGGCGAGGCCCCCTTCCGAGGGCCTCGGCAGGGGATCCGATTGCGACGGCGGGGAGATCGAGGTCGCGGATCACCCGCTCGAGGAAGGCCAGTGCCTGCCGGCGCGGCTCGATGAGAACCAACGACGCGACGCCGGCGATGGCCAGGGGAATGCCGGGCAGGCCGGCCCCCGAGCCGACATCGACCACTTCGTCGGCGTCCTCAAGCAGCGGCGCGAGCAACAGGGTTCGGGCCAGCTCGGTCGGAATGCGCTCGGGCGGAAAGCCGATCAACCCGTGGGGGATCGCCGGTTCGGCTAGGAGATCTCCGTACGCCTCGAGGCGCCCCCATGTCTCGGCCGAGAGGTCGGGAAGTGCCCCACGGAGGTCGGAGAACGAGGGATCCGCTGCGCTCATGTTTCCCATGAAACATGGCCGGCGGCAGCAGGGCGCAGATGTTTCCCGTGAAACGTTGCCTCAGCAGGGCGCAGATGTTTCCCGTGAAACGTTGCCTCAGCTCTCCTCGCGGGCAATGACGACCCGCCGGCGGGGCTCTTCCCCTTCACTGAAACTTGTGACGCCGTCGATCTCACTGACCGTGTCGTGGACAACCTTGCGCTCAAACGCCGGCATCGGATCGAGCTCGGCTTCGCCCTCCTCGAGGGCCCGACGGGCCATCTCCCGGGCCTGCTCTGCCACCGCGACTCTTCGCCGCTCGCGATATCCCTCGACATCGACGATGATCGGAACATGAATATTCGACTGCCGCCGAACTGCCGTGCGCAGAAGCTCCTGAATCGCCTCGAGGGTCTGACCGCGACGCCCGATCAGAATCCCAACATCCTCACCCTCGACCTCGGCCCGGATGGCGTCGTCGACGATCTCGGCGCTGACCTGTCCGTCGACCTCCATCGCGTCGAGCAGCCCCTCCAGGAAGTCCAGCGTGTCGTGAAGCGCGTCCTCGAGGGCGTCGCCATCCAGGAGGTCCTCGAGGACGTCTCCGGATTCGGTGGCGACCACCTCCAGCCTCGGGGACTGGACGCCTTCTGGCTCCCGCTCACCCTGCTCTAGGTCCTGCAACCCATTGAGGAGAGGCCGAAGCCGCACGAGGACCCCCTCATCCCCTTGACCCAAAACCTCTACTTCAACTTGATCCTGACTTAGGCCCAGGCTCTCCAGGCCCAACTCCAGCGCCTCCTCGACGCTCGACGCCCGAAATTCGCGTTCGTCGTCGGTGCTCATCGGTTTCGCTTCTTCCGGGTCGGCGCATCCTTGCCGCCGGATCCCCCCTTGCTCGGAGCCCTCCCGTCGGCCTTTCCGTTCGATCGGCTCCCGCTCGCCTTCCCCGTCGTCGGCTTGACCCGCTTCGGCGTCGGCCTCCCCTTGCCGGGAGCGGGAGCGGGCTTGGGTTTGGGTTTCGAGGGCGCCTGACCGTCGCCTGAGGAACCAGGGACGGCCGGAATCGGCGCAGGGGCCTTCCTTTGGAGCAGGAAGTACTGCTGCCCGATGGTCCACAGGTTGCTCACGACCCAATACAACGACACCCCGACCGGAAGGTTTATCGAAAACACCGGAAGCAGCACGGGAGTGATCTTGCCTATCAACTGCATCTGGGCTGCCTGGGTGCCCACCTGGGTCGCCTGCAACTGCTTCTGCTGGTACCACGTCGTGACGGCCATCAGGAGGATCAGGACGCCGTAGGGGATGAACCCTGCGACGCCCTCGCTCCGGAACGCAAGCGATGGCGTCAGCCCCAGATCCATACCGAGGAACCCGGCGCTGCCACCCATGATCGCTGTGCTCAGCGCGCTGTCGGCCGGGAGAAACTTGACGCCGACAAAACCGGGGGCGCACCGGTGGGCCTTCCTGTTTGCCCACTTGCCGCATCCCGAGAGCACCTGGTACAGGGCGATAAAGACCGGGAGCTGGAGCACCAGGGGCAGGCATCCGCCGAGGGGGTTCACCTGATGCTCCTTGTAGAGCTTCATCGTTTCCTCGTTGAGCTTCTGCCGATCCCCCTTGTGCTTCGCCTGCAGGCGTTTCATCTCGGGCTGGAGCTTCTGCATCGCCTGCATGGACCTGGTTTGCTTGAGGGTGAGCGGAAGCAGCGCCAGCCGGACCGCGATCGTCAGCAGGATGATGGCGACGCCGTAGTTCGGGATCATGTCGTAGAAGAAGGCGAGGGCACTTCCCAGCCCCCTCAGCAGCGCGTTGAAGGCTTCCATCGCGCTAGACCGTTCTCACGCGTCCGCCCGAGGGGTCCGGCACCGGGTCGATGCCGCCGGGGTGAAACGGGTGGCAGCGCAGCAATCTACGCAGGGCGAGCCACGAGCCACGTAGGGCGCCGTGACGAGTGACGGCCTCCTCGGCATATGCCGAGCACGAGGGATAGAAGCGGCATCGTGACGGCAGCAGCGGCGAGACGAGACGCCGATATCCTCCAAGCAGCAACAGCAGAACCGTCTTCACCCGCTCGTCCTGATCCGTCTCACCAGTTCACGTAGGGTATCTTCCAGTTCCTGGTATTTCACTCCCACGGCCCCCGGCCGCGCCACGACCACCATGTCGAAGCCGCGCGGTATTCGCTCCGCATCCTGCCGAACGATTGCTCGAAGCCTGCGCCGCAGCCGGTTCCTTTCCACGCCGCCTCCGGTCCGGGCTGAGATGACCCACCCCCAACGGGTGGGCCCGTCGTCCTCCCTCCGAAGCGCGTGCAGAGCCAGGACTCCTGCCGAAACCCGCCGCCCGCCCTGCAACACCCGGTCGAACTCGGCCGGGCTGCGGAGGCGGGAGCCGCAAGCGTCGCGCCTTTCCTTATCTACGCCGACAACTCGACGCGACCCTTCCGCCGGCGGCGAGCGATGATCGCCCTGCCGGCGCGGGTGCGCATCCGCACCCGGAAGCCGTGAGTCTTCTTCCGGCGACGCGTGTTTGGCTGAAAGGTTCGCTTCATGATGGCTACTTTCGGGCAAGCGCGGGGGCGCCACTGTCGGAGGCGTCAGAAGTATAGCGTCCTCGCCGGCTGCCTCGGACCGTGGCCGCACGCCGGACGCTGGGGTTACCCGCCTCCCCCGCTCGCCGCCACCTCGGCCGCGCGCCGCGCCATCTCCTCCGGAGAAACCTCCTCCACATGCGTTGCCACATGCCACCGATGCCCGAACGGGTCCTCGAAGAGTCCGGCACGATCTCCGTAGAACTGGGTCTCCAGCGGCTGCACCACGGTTGCCCCCGCCTCCACCGCTCGGGAGAACACGCCGTCGGCGTCCTCCACGTACACACTCAAGGCCACCGGCGTCCCGCCCACCGACCTCGGACCCAGCGCCCCCATCGCGGGAGACTCCTCCGCGACCATGAGCAACGACGACCCGAGCTCGAGCTCGCAGTGGCCGATCTTCCCGTCCGGGCCGGGCAGCCGCATGCGCTCCCGCACCCCGAACACCGTCCGATAGAACTCGATCGCTTCCTCCGCACCATCGACGTAGAGATACGGCGTCACTTCCGGGTACCCGTCCGGTATCGGCTTCACCGCCGCCATACCAACCTCCTCGCGGTCTCCCAAGTTCGCCCCTCGGCCTCCCCCGAGCCTACCCCACGCAGTCTTCACACCTTTGTCGGCGGCGAGACCCCTCGCTATAATTCGGCCGTCCCACGGCCCTCGGGTCCGTCGGGGCCGACGACTTCCCAGAGCTTCCCCGGTTCTGTCGACTTCCCCCGGTACATCGCCAACTGAGCGCGGGATGACGCATGGCGTCGCCCTCTGCGGGAGGTGGAATGGGTCCGTTATCCACACCTGTGGATGCTCCTGTGGAGAACTTCAGCTGGGCCCGTCGGAGACCTCGTTCCCCAGTAGCCTGTCGTTTCTGTCAAGCCCTCCTCGCTTATCCACTCCCTGTGGACAACCGGGTGGGTTTTCGCGCGTGATTCCGGTCAAGACGCCTGAAGAAGTCTGGCTCGAGATCCGGGGCGTGGTCCAGGCGCGACTGGCCGCCCCGATCTTCCACTCCTGGTTCGAGAACATCCGGGTGGGCCCCTCCGACCCGGGCAAGCTCGTGCTGCTGGTACCGAACCGGTTCGCCAAAGAATGGATCGAGCCCCGGTATCTCCCATTGCTCTCGGGAGCCGCGGCTGCGGCGGCCGGCCAGTCGGTCTCGGTCGTGCTCGAGGTCGACGCCAACGGCCAGCAGCACGGGCAGCCGCCCGTGCTCCCACCACCCTCCAACGCGAACCGCCCCGCACTGAACCCCCGCTACACCTTCGACACCTACGTCATCGGGGGCTCGAACCGGTTCGCCCATGCGGCCGCACTCGCGGTCGCCGAAGCCCCCACCCGTGCCTACAACCCGCTGTTCATCTACGGCGGAGTCGGCCTCGGCAAGACCCACCTCCTCCACGCGATCGGCCACTACATCCAGTCGACCACGCCGAACGCCACGATCTGCTACGTCTCCAGTGAGAAGTTCACCAACGACTTCATCAGCGCCGTCGGCGATCCCGGCCGGATCGCCGGCTTCAAACGCCGGTACCGTGAGAACGACGTGCTCCTGGTCGACGACATCCAGTTCCTCGAGCGCAAGGAAGCCACCATCGAGGAGTTCTTTCATACCTTCAACACCCTCCACGATGCCGGGAAGCAGCTCGTCCTCACCTCCGACCGGCCCCCAAAGCAACTCGGGCTCGAGGAACGCGTGCGCTCCCGCTTCGAGTGGGGCCTGATCACCGACGTCCAGCCGCCCGACCTCGAGACCCGTATCGCTATCCTCCGCAAGAAGGCCGAGCTCGAGGGGATGCCCCATCTCTCCGACGAAGTTCTGGGCTTCATCGCCTCGCGAGTGGAGTCAAACATCCGGGAGCTCGAGGGGGCCCTGATCCGACTGATCGCATTCGCAAGCCTCGACCACTCACAGATCTCGGTCTCGCTCGCCGAGACGGTATTGAAGGACCTCTACCCCTCTGCCGGCACCGCGGCCATCACGCCCCATCTCATCCTGTCGGAGACCTCCCGGTACTTCGACATCGCCCCAGACGAGCTCATCTCTCCCAATCGCTCTCGCTCCCTCGTCACCGCACGGCAAATCGCGATGTACCTATGCCGGGAGCTCACCGACCTCTCGCTCCCGCGTATCGGGGACCTCTTCGGGGGCCGCGACCACACCACCGTCATGCACGCCACGACAAAAATCCGGGGCCTCATGGCCCAGAACCGAGCGATCTACACCCAGATCCAGGAGCTCACCGGCCGTATCCGCGTCCGGGCGAAGCACAACGTGTGAACAGGCCTGTGGACACGCATCTCCTCCCGGCGCCATGGCCACCGTCCCCATCTGGGTCCACAACTGGATCCCCAACGCCCCGCACACCCCCACCGGCGCCGACGCCACTTTTCCACCACGTCCGTCCCCCTACTACTACTACTCACAAAAGATCTCTTGAAGAGCGCGAAACCCAGATCGTCCCCAACCCCCACCGAAGGAGGTCCTGAGTTGGAGATTCGTGGTGAGCGAGACGCACTGGTCGAAGCGGGTCAGGCCGTGCTGCGCGTCGTATCTCCCCGTGCCACGCTTCCGGTTCTCGCGGGTGTACGCATCACAGCCGGGAACGAGGGGGTCGAGTTCGCCGCAACCGACCTCGAGGTCTTCATTGCCGTGAAGAGCGATCTGGTGGTGGAGTCCGCCGGCGTTGCGGTGGTTCCCGGGCGGCTCTTCGGGGAGATTCTTCGCAGCCTGCCTCCGGGCCAGGTGACGATCCGGGCGCAGTCGAGTGAGGTCGTCATCGAGGCTCCCCGCGTCGAGTTCTCGCTGAGTGCTCTGCCGGCAGGCGAGTTTCCGGAAGTAGGCAAGATCGGTGAAGCATCGGTGAACCGTCTGACGGCAACTGACCTTCATCAGGCGCTGCGGCAGGTGGTTCGTGCCGCGAGCGCCGACGAAGCGCGGCCGGTGCTGACTGGGGTGTTGTGGTCTCTCGACGGGGGGATGTTGCGGCTGGTCTCGACCGACAGCTACCGGCTGGCTATTCGCGAGATCGTGCCCAAGGAGGCCGGCACGGGTCGCGAGGCGATTCTTCCCGGCAGGGCGCTTGCCGAGTTCGGCCGGCACCTGGGGGGGCTGGGCGATGGCGCGGCAGAGATCGCCGTGGGAGAAAGTCAGGCGGCCCTCGAGGTCGGCCCGGTTCGGTTGGTCACGAGGCTGATCGAAGGGGAGTTCCCGAACTATCGCCAGCTCGTGCCTGCGGGGTATCGCAGCCGGCTCGTCGCGGGCCGGGAGACGTTGCTCGAGGCGGTCGGTCGAGTCGGCGTGGTGGCCCAGCCGAATACCCCTCTTCGGCTGCATCTCGGTGACGAGGTTCGTCTGACCGTGACCGAGCCCGGGATCGGTGAGGCGCACGAGGTGGTCGAGGGTGCCGCGTATGAGGGCGAGCCGATGGTGATTGCCTTCAGTCCGCGGTTTCTGTCCGATGGGCTGGAGGGGGTCGAGGAGGAGCGTGCGGTGCTCGAGACCGCGGATCCTTCCAAGCCGGCGATCGTGAAGGGGGAGTCCCGGGAGGATTTCACCTATCTGGTGATGCCGGTTCGGCTCGGGAGGTAGGTATCGTGAGCGGGTGCGCCTGGACCGGCTATCGCTTCTGGGATTTCGTAACTATGACCAGCAGGAGATCGAGTTCGCCCCGGGCCTGAACGTCATTGTCGGCCGCAACGGCCAGGGAAAGACGAACCTCCTCGAGGCCGTCCATGTCCTCGGAGCACACGGGTCGCACCGGACGTCCCTCATGGATTCGTTGATCCGCTTCGGTGCCGAGCGAGCTGTGCTGCGTGCCGCGGCTGAGGCCATGGGGAGAGCTCTCGTCGTCGAGAGCGAGCTCCGACGAGGCGTCGGCGTGAGGCTGCTGGTGAACAAGGTTCCTCTTGATCGGGGGAAGGGAGGGAGCGGCGCGCTGAGCGTCGTGATGTTTTCCCCCGAGGACCTCGATATCGTGAAGGGTGGACCGGAGGGCAGGCGACGCTTTCTCGACCAGGCCGCCGCGCGGCTCCGCCCGCTTGCGGGGGTGGAGCGGCAGTCCTTCGAACGGGTGCTGCGGCAGCGCAACGGGGCGCTCAAGGCGGCACAGACGAACCGCCGCGCTGCCGGGATGCTCGGCGTGTGGGATGAGCAGCTCGCGCGCACCGGAGCGGTGGTGGTCCGCAATCGGCTGCGCGTGCTGGGCCAGCTGGTGCCGGCCGTGACGAGGAGGAGTCGGGAGATCGGTCAGAGCGCCGAGGACCCGGTGCTGCGATATGAATCCGAGTGGGCCGCGGAGTCCGACGACGCCGCGGTCCTCGAGAAGCGGCTTTCGCAGGCGCTGGAGGAGACCGCGGCCCGTGACATCGAGCGGGGTGCCACCAGCCGAGGCCCGCACCGGGACGACCTCGCCATCGCCCTCGGCAGGCGGGATGCGCGGGCCTTCGCATCTCAGGGGGAGCAGCGAACGTTGGCCCTGTCGCTGCGCCTGGCCGAGCACGATCTGGTGACGGAGTCGCGGGGAGAGGCGCCGATCCTGCTGCTGGACGACGTGTTCTCAGAGCTCGACGAGGATCGGCGTGAGCACCTCACGAATCTCGTCCGCACTGCCGGTCAGACGATTGCCACGACCACGAGCACGGCCGGGCTCGACCTGCCGGGAGGACGAGAGCTCCTCGTCGAAGCCGGCCGGATTGCGGGAGCGAATGGATGAGCGATCCACGTACGATCGAGGGGATGCTGGTGGAGCTGGCCCGGGGCTGGGGCCTTGAGCATCCCCTCGAGAGTGCCCGGCTGGTCCGGTCGTGGGAGACGATCGTCGGGCCCAAGCTCGCCGAGCATTGCCGGCCTGCGGGGCTGCGTGACGGCGTGCTGAAGATCGAGGTCGACTCGCCCGCCTGGGCGGCAGAGTTGCGCTACCTGGGGCGGGATGTGGTCCGGGCGGTGAACGAGCGGGTCGGCCGGGAGATCGTTCGTGAGGTCCGGACCGTCGTAGCCGCCCCCCGCGACGGTCCCAAGAGGGGAGATGGCCGTCGGCGTCGTGGCTGAAGCGGCCCGGCCGAAGGCGGGCCGCGCGGGGCCAAACATGCCCCTCTACCTGCGCAAATGGGCAGGTGAGCCCACTCCTTCGATGCTATACTTTTCCTGCCGCCGTAGCCGTCTGATCGGGGCTGCTGCGCCCTCAGAGCACCTTCGCCCAGCATGGGTGTGGAGTCGCTACGCGCAGCCGGGTCCCAGGAAGAGTGGGTCGAGAACGGGAGACTGTGTGCGTTCTGCCATGAGTTCGACCGGGGTCGTTCGGCCCCGTCGTTGGTCGTGAGGCGCACGCGCGTGGAGAGCTATACCGGTCGCGATATCACCGTCCTCAAGGGGCTGGAGGCGGTGCGCCGGCGGCCCGGGATGTACATCGGCTCGACCGGGCCACGGGGCCTGCACCACTTGGTTTACGAGGTCGTGGACAACGCCATCGACGAAGCTCTCGCCGGCTACTGCGACCGCATCGAGGTCACGATCCACGCCGACGGCTCGGTCTCGGTCAAGGACAACGGCCGGGGCATCCCCATCGACCCCCCGCCCGGCGAGCGGCGGCCCGCCGTCGAGGTCGTGCTGACCACGCTGCACGCCGGCGGGAAGTTCGATGGGAAGTCGTACACGGTCTCGGGTGGACTGCACGGCGTCGGCGTCTCGGTGGTGAACGCGCTGTCCTCGCGGCTGCAGGTCGAGGTGGCGCGAGGCGGAAGCCTCTACGCCGCATCCTTCGAGCGCGGGAAGACCGTCCAGGGCCTGACCGAGATGCGCAAGCTTCGCAACGGCGATACGGGGTCGCTCGTGCGCTTCTGGCCCGATGGGCAGGTCTTCACCGAGACGCTCGACTTCGACTACGAGACGATCGCCCGCCGCCTGCGCGAGCTCTCCTACCTGACAAAGGGCGTGGAGATCCGGCTCACCGACGAGCGCTCGGGGGCCGCCGACACCTTCGAGGCCAAGGGCGGCCTGGCTGACTTCGTGAAGTCGCTCACCTCCGGCAGGGACCTGCTCCACAAGGTCATCCGTTTCGAGAAGCTCGGGGAGGGCCGGGAGGTCGAGCTGGCGATCCAGTGGAGCGCCGGGTACACCGAGTCGATCCACTCCTTCGCCAACACCATCAACACGCATGAGGGCGGCATGCACGAGGAGGGCTTCAAGAAGGCCCTCACGAACGTGGTCAACCGATATGCCCGAAGCAAGGGTCTGCTGAAGGAGAAGGAGCTGGCGTTCCAGGGCGAGGATATCCGTGAGGGTCTGGTCACGATCATCGCGGTGAAGCTCGCCGAGCCGCAGTTCGAAGGTCAGACCAAGACCAAGCTCGGCAACACCGAGATGCGCTCCTTCGTCGAGACCGCGGTCAACGAGAAGCTCGGGGATTGGTTCGAGGAGAACCCCGCCGAGGCGAAGCGGATCATCGCCAAGATCACGCAGGCCGCTCGGGCCCGCATGGCGGCCAAGAAGGCCCGCGACATCGCGCGGAAGTCGGCCTTCGACTCCGGGGGCCTGCCGGGGAAGCTCGCCGACTGCTCGCTCACCAACCCGGCTCAGTGCGAGCTCTTCATCGTCGAGGGCGACTCGGCGGGCGGCAGCGCCAAGCAGGCGCGCAACCGCGAGTTCCAGGCGATCCTTCCGATCCGGGGCAAGATCCTGAACGTCGAGAAGGCACGGCTGCACAAGATCCTCGAGAACAAGGAGATCCAGGCCCTCATCACGGGCATCGGCACCGGAATCGGCGACGAGTTCGACGTGGCCAAGGCCCGGTATCACAAGGTCATCACGCTCTCGGATGCCGACGTCGACGGGGCCCACATCCGGACGCTGCTGCTCACCTTCTTCTTCCGGTTCATGGACGGGCTGATCGACGCAGGCTACGTCTACGCCGCGCAGCCCCCTCTGTACAGCGTGCTCTACGACGGTAAGAAGCACTACGTGTTCTCCGATGCCCAGCGCGACGAGGCGGTGCGCCACGCCGGGTCGAAGAAGGTCGACATCGCCCGCTTCAAAGGTCTGGGTGAGATGCCGGCTGAGGAGCTGTGGACCACGACGATGGATCCCGAGAAGCGCATCCTCAAGCAGATCACCATGGAGGACGCCGCGATTGCCGATCAGATCTTCACGATCCTGATGGGCGAGGACGTGGAAAGCCGGCGGGAGTTCATCACCAAGAACGCCAAGTTCGCCACGCTCGACGTCTAATGGCAGACGAGATCCCCCCGACGCAACCCCCGCTCTCCGACTCCAACATCGAGACGGTCGAGATCGAGCAGGAGGTTCAGCGCTCCTACATCGACTATGCGATGAGCGTGATCGTCTCGCGCGCCCTGCCGGATGTGCGCGACGGGCTCAAGCCGGTGCACCGGCGGATCCTCTACTCGATGTACCGGGAGGGGCTCCGGGCGGGAACGCCCTATCGGAAGGCGGCGCGCGTGGTCGGCGACGTCACCGCGAAGTACCACCCCCACAGCCCGGAGGCGGTCTACGACTCCCTCGCCCGCATGGCGCAGGACTTCGCATTGCGGCATCCGCTCGTGGACGGGCGGGGGAACTTCGGGAGCGCGGACGGCGACCCGCCGGCCGCGATGCGATACACGGAATGCCGCCTCGCGCCGCTCGCGATGGAGATGCTGCGCGACATCGACGAGGAGACCGTCGCCTTCGTCCCGAACTACGACAACCTCGAGGAGGAGCCGCTCGCCCTCCCCTCGCGATTGCCGAACCTGCTCGTCAACGGCTCCACCGGCATCGCGGTCGGGATGGCGACCAACATCCCGCCCCACAACCTCGGCGAGGTCGTCGACGCAGTGGTGGCGATGATCGACGATCCCGAGATCACCCCGGCCCAGTTGATGCGCATCGTGAAGGGCCCCGACTTCCCCACCGCCGGCATCATCCTCGGCCGCGAAGGGATCAAGGAGGCCTACACCACGGGGCGGGGCACGGTCAGGGTGCGCGCCCGATGCGAGATCGAGGAGGGGCGCGCCGGCCGCCAGCGAATCGTCGTCACCGAGCTTCCCTACATGGTGTCGTCGGAGCGCCTCGCCGAACGGATCGCCGACCTGACGCTCGCGAAGAAGCTGACCGGCATCTCGGACGTGAAGAACGAGACCAACCGCCACGGGACGCGCTTCGTGATCGAGCTGCGCCGCGACGCCATCCCCCGGGTCGTGCTGAACAACCTCTTCAAGCACACCCAGCTGCAGGAGTCGTTCGGGATGAACATGCTGGCGCTGGTCGACGGCATCCCGCGCACGCTGCCCCTCGCCGACATCCTGCGTCACTACCTCGACCACCAGATCGACGTCGTCACCCGCCGCACGCGATTTCGGCTGCGGAAGGCCGAGGAGCGGATGCACATCCTCGAGGGCCTACTCATCGCGCTCGACCATCTCGACGCGGTGCTCCAGCTGATCCGGGAGTCGAGCTCGGCCGACGACGCCCGCGGGAAGCTCATGGGCCGCTTCGAGCTCTCGGAGATCCAAGCGAACGCCATCCTCGACATGCAGTTGCGCCGCTTGGCCGCGCTCGAGCGCCAGAAGATCAAGGACGAGTCGGAGGAGCTACGGCAGCGCATCGCCGAGCTGCGCTCGATCCTCGACTCGCCGGACAAGCTGCGCGGGGTGATCAAGGACGAGATGGTCGCGATCAAAGAGAAGTTCGCCAACCCTCGCCGCACCGAGATCGGCGTCGACGAGGGAAGCCTCGAGATCGAGGACCTGATCCCAGACGAGGACGTGATCATCACGATCAGCCGGTCGGGCTACATCAAGCGAACGAAGGCCGCCGTGTACCGCACCCAGGGCCGGGGCGGAAAGGGCGTGATCGGCACACAGTTGAAGGAGGGTGACCTCGTCACCCAGCTCCTCACCACCACCAACCACTCCTACGTGCTGATCTTCTCGAACCGGGGCAAGGTCTACCGGATCAAGGCCCACGAGATCCCCGAGAAGGACCGTACGTCCCGGGGGATCTCCATCCGCAACCTCCTCCCCTTCGTTGCCGGCGAGCGCGTCGCCACCGCCATCGACACCCGCGACTTCGAGACGCACAAGTACCTCGTGATCGCGACCAAGCTCGGGATCATCAAGAAGACCCTGTTCGGCGCCTACGACTCGTCGCGGCGCGACGGCATCATCGCCCTCCAGCTCCGCCGCGACGACGAGGTGGTGCTGGTGCGGGCAACCTCGGGCGAGGACGAGCTGATCATGGTCTCCCGGCATGCCCAGGCCATCCGCTTCGCCGAGTCGGACGTGCGCCCGATGGGACGGACCGCCTCCGGGGTGATTGCGATGAAGCTCGCCGAGGACGACGAGGTGGTCTCCTTCGACGTGGTCGACCCCAACGGCGAGCTGCTGATCATCACCGACGCCGGCTACGGAAAGCGGACGCTGCTCACCCATTACCAGGTGCAGCGCCGCGGCGGAAGGGGCGTCATGACCGCGAAGCTCGTGGGTAGGCGCGGCGTGCTCGCCGGGGCCGGCGTGGTCCGGCCGGGGCACGAGGTGTTCCTGATCTCGAGCGACGGCCAGGTGATCCGGATCGCGGTGCGCGGCATCGCCCGGCAGGGACGCGCCACCACCGGCGTCCGCATCATGCGCCTGGAGTCGGGGACGAGCCTCGTGGGGATGGCCCCGGTGACAGAGGAGTAACGGGGCTCACCCGCCCGGAGCGTGGGCAGCTTCGAGATCCTCTCCCACACCGCCGACGTCGGCTTCCGCGCCCGGGGCGCCTCCCTGGCCGACCTGTTCGAGACGGCTGCGAAGGCGATGTTCAGCCTGGAGTACGATCTGTCGACGGTGGCCTTCGAGCGGGAGGTCATGACTGGCGCCGAGGCGGACGACCTCGAGGAGCTCCTCTACGCCTGGCTGTCGGATCTGCTGTTCCTGCACGACGCCGAGGGGTTCGCAGCCGGCGACTTCGTCGTGACCGAGATCGGCGAGCCGCCGACGCAACGGGTGGGAGCGCCCGCGCTCATCGTCCGGGCGGCGATGCGCGGCCGGGTGGTGGGCGATTGGTTCCAGCAGACGGGACCGCAGCTGAAGGCTGTCACGATGCACGGGCTCGAGATCCGGGAACGCCGCGGGAGGTTCGAAGCGAGTGTGTTCGTCGACGTGTGATCCTTGTGGGGGCCCAGCCCGCCCGACAGACTGATCGTATGGACCTCGTTCCGGACGGCGAGTTCCGCTGGCGGATCCCCGCCGAGGGGGGGATGCACGTCGACGGGCTCGTGTTCGCCTCCGAGAAGCTGCTCGTCAAGGCCAAGGAGGACCGCGCGCTCGATCAGGTCCGCAACGTCGCCCATCTCCCCGGCATCGTCGGGCGTTCGATCGCCATGCCCGACATCCACTGGGGCTACGGGTTTCCCATCGGCGGCGTGGCGGCGACCGACGTCGGTGCGGGCGGGGTGGTCTCCCCCGGCGGTGTGGGCTTCGACATCGGCTGTGGGGTTCGGCTGATCCGCTCCGACCTCGCCTGGGAGGAGGTCTCTCCGGAGCTGCCGACGCTCGTCGACACAATTGCGGCTCGGATCCCCCGCGGGGTCGGTGCCGGCGGGCTCCGCCGGCTCTCCGCGAGCGAGATGGACGAGCTCATCGTGCAGGGCGTCCATTGGGCCCTCGGCGAGGGGATCGGATGGGAGGACGACGAGGAGCACGCCGAGGACCACGGCCGGATGGAGGGAGCCGACCCGGAGGCCGTCTCGGCACGTGCGAAGGATCGCGGGGCCGGACAGCTCGGGAGCCTGGGGGCGGGCAACCACTTTGTCGAGGTGCAGGTGGTCGACGAGGTCTTCGACGAGACCGCCGCCAAGGCGATGGGGCTGTTCGCCGACCAGGTGGTCGTGATGATCCATACCGGCAGCCGGGGGATCGGACACCAGACCTGCACCGAGGAGGTCCGGGCGTTCGATCGGGTGATGCGCCGCCTCGACCTGAGGACCCCCGACCGCCAGCTCGCCTGCGCGCCCGTCGAGGACGCCGACGGGCAGCGGTACCTCAAGGCGATGGCCGCGGCGGCGAACTTCGCCCGGGTCAACCGCCACGTGCTCGCCGACGGTGTGCGGGACTGCTTCCAGCGGGTCTTCCGGCGGGGGCCGCACCACCTCGCGATGAACCTCGTCTACGACGTCTCCCATAACATCGCCAAGCTCGAGCGCCACGTCGTCGACGGTCGGGAGCGTGAGGTCTGCGTCCACCGCAAGGGGGCCACCCGCGCCTTCGGGCCGGGGCATCCCGAGCTTCCCGACCGGTACCGGGACGTCGGGCAGCCGGTGCTCATCCCGGGATCGATGGGCAGCGCATCGTTCGTGCTGGTCGGCACGAACGAGAGCGCCGAGCTGGCCTTCTCGTCGACCTGTCACGGGGCGGGCCGCATGATGAGCCGCAAGCAGGCAGTCAAGAGGATGAGCGGCCAGCAGCTTCGCCAGGAGCTCGAGAAGCAGGGGATCCTGGTCCGGGCGTCGCAGCCCAAGCTGCTCGCCGAGGAGGCGCCCTACGCCTACAAGGAGGCCGCCGAGGTCGTTCGGGTATGCGACAAGGTGGGGTTGTCGAAGGTCGTGGCGAGGTTGCGGCCGGTGGGGGTCGTGAAGGGTTGATCGCCGGTGCCGATATAGAGGCGGGGGCTGCCTCCCTCTCCGAGGGGAGCGCGGCCGGATATCCCCAGGAGTTGTCCACAGGTGTGGACAACGGTTGACGATTCAAGGCGAGGAGGGCCGAGCCATCAGGGTGCCGGGTCACGATGTTCCGGGGGAGGCCGATGCCCCGCGGCTACAATCCCCCCAGATGCAGGTCGAGACGCGCCACGATGCCGGGGTCATGCGATCCCGTTCCCGCTCCCTGCGCCGCACGATCCGCCACGTCGACCCCTGGAGCCTGCTGAAGTTCTCCCTGCTCTTCTACGGAGCGGTGGTGGTGGTCTTCCTGCTCGCCGGGCTGATGCTCTACATGGTGGCGTCGGGTGTGGGCGTGGTCGACAAGCTCGAGAACTTCATCCGCGACATCGGGTGGCCGGACTTCCGCATCCGGGCCTCCCAAGTGTTCCGGATCCTGTTCCTGCTCGGGCTCGCCAACGTAATCGCCTGGTCGGCCATCAACTTGTTCCTGGCATTCCTCTACAACCTGGTGTCCGACGTCGTGGGGGGCATCGAGGTCACCTTCTCCGAGCGGGAGCTGTAGAGGCGAGGCCCCCGCCGAGGCGATTCGTTCCGTCCGGGGGGCCATACGGGGGCCTTACAATGGTCCGCCGCGGGGCTATAGCTCAGTCGGTTAGAGCGCACCCCTGATAAGGGTGAGGTCCCTGGTTCGATTCCAGGTAGCCCCACGAGCCCTCCCGACGGCGTTCCCGCAGGTCAGACGCATGCGGCGCCCTGCGGCCCTCCGTCCACCGGACCGTCCGCAGCGCCCCGGAGGCCACTCTGGGGCCACAATTCCTGTGGTGCAGCCGTGGTACAGAGGCCCGTCTGGGCCGCGACCGTGACCCGGTAGAGGGTCTCCACAGCGTCCGTCAGCTGGTTTTCGCGGGCGTCGAAGAGGTGCCCGTAGCGGACAGCCATCGCGGCGGCCGTCGACTTCGCCCACCCCATCACGGCGGCGAGCTCCACGATCGATGCGCCGCTCGCGGTGAGGATGCTCACTGCCGTGTGTCTCAGCCCGTGGAACGTCAGGGCATCCAGCAGACCGGCGCCGTGAACCGCAGGCTTCCAGACCCGACGGGAGAAGTTAGAACGCCGGAGCAGCGAGCCGTCGGCGCTCGTGAACACGACGTTGTTCTGGGGCGGGAACTGGACCAGGTGCTGGTCCAAGGCTGCAACGAGGAACGGCGGGAGGGCCACCGTTCTGCGTCGCCCATGCTTCGGAGTTCCGAAGGACAACTCCCCCCGAACCTCTTTCAGTGCCTCCGAGATGTCGATCCGGCCCAGCAGAAGGTTCAGCTTGCTTGGCCGCAGCCCGGCAATCTCGCCGAAGCGTAGGCCTCTGTATCCGGCGAGGAGAACCATGGCGCGAAAGCGCGGATCGATCGCGTCGGCCAACACGTGCAGCTGCTCCGGCGTCAGGAAGATCCGCTCTGCCAGCGGCGTATCGCCGGGCTTCTTCACGGTGGCGCACGGATTCCGGTTGATATAGCCGTTGACGACGCCGGCCTTCAGGATCAGGGAGAGCGTCATCAGTGACTTGCTCACCGTCGCGGGAGCGAGCCCGGCGGCCAGCAGGTCGGCCTTGAACTCCTGGATGTCGAAGTCGGAGATCGAGCCGATAGGCCGTTCCCCGAACCTTGGAAGCAGCCGCACCCGGAGCTCGAGTTCCCGTTGAGACCGGGTGTTCGCCTCCAGGTGAGCGATGCTCGGGAGCCACCTTTGGGCGAGCTCCGCGAACGTGGTCTTCTGGAGCGCCGGATCCTTCCACTCTCCCCGGCGGACGTCCCTGTTGACCTCGTCGAGAAAGGCTTGTGCATCCGTCTTCCGGGTGAACGTCCTGCCCCGTAGCCGCCCGGAGGGGTCGCGGTATCGCGCCTGCCACTTGCCGCTTGGCGTCGGCCTGATCCACGGGGTCTTTCGCTTCGGGGGCTTGTCCGCGCTCACGACGCCTTCTTTCTGGCATCGATCCAGCGCTTGAGATCGCCGGGATCGAACCGCACGTAGCGCCCGACCCGCATTGAAGGCGGGCCTATCCGCCGCAGTCGCCACTGGTAGATGGTCTGAACGGGGACTTGGAGCATGTCGGCCACTTCCTCCACAGAGAGCAGGCGTACCGGCGCCCCCTGGTGACTCTTCGTCGTCCTCACCTCCTAACTCGCTCGCCGCTCCTGCGCCATCTCCTCCCGTGCGATCCGCCGCCATTCCCGGGCCCGGGCCGCGGCCGAGAGCGCCAGCCAGAGCTCGCCCTTGTTGTGGTAGCCGGATCCGGCGTACGACCAGTGGGCCTCGACGACGACGGCGTCCTCGTCCTCAGGGCGGCCCCAGCAGTCGAGCAACTCGGTCGTACCCCTGGGCAGCCGCCGGCGCCTCGCGTAGTCCCGACGCACCTGCCGCTTGGCTGTGAGGGTCGTCGAGTAGGTGCGGCTCCGGGTCGAGAAGTGACCCCGGAACCCGAGCTCGGCCTCGGCCTCGCTTAGGTGGAGGGCGGCGAACCTTGGTTGGCGGCCGAGGTCCCAGGCCGCCTCCCGCAGGCGGGAGATGTGGTCGTTGACCTTCCCGTCCTCGTCCGCGGCGAGGCTCTCCGCCCCCTTGGTCGCGTACTTGGCGATGTAGGCCGCCACCTCCTGCGACACGTCGCCGCCGCGACGGACCGGGCGGACATGGACCTCCTTGCCCCACCGGAGCTCCATGCGGCCCTCGAGCTGCTCGGGAACCACGACGACCGACCGCGCCGTCTCGGTGATGGCCTCCATCAGCAGCTCCGTCGTGAACTCGGGAGGCGGGGGAGCGATCCCTCCGTCGGGGCCCACCCCGTCGAGGCGGAAGATGGCGTGGAAGTGGAGCGCCCCGCGCAGCTGGAACTCCGCCACCTTGGCGAACTGCGGCTTGCGCAGCACCTGGTCGAGCTCCTTCTTGCGCATGCCGACCAGCCGGGCGATCGTCCGGGGCAGGTAGATCGTCGTGCGCTCCCAGAGCTTGGGCGCGAAGCGGTTCCACAGGACCTGATCCTCGTAGCCGAAGCACTCGGTACACAACGGCGTCCCGAGCCGCGGGTCGTCCTCGCGGTGGCGCTCCCAGCACCCGAGCCGAACGCCGTGCTCGCATCGCTCCCCGAGGCGAGAGCGCTTCCGGCAGTGCTCGATCGTGTAGTCCTTGCGGATGTGGCCGTGGACCGCCCCGAAGGAGGGCGCCGTGAACGTGGCGAAGACCATGGGGTGCGTGGCCGCCGTCGCCGGGATGGTCGTCCCCCCGACCATGCCTTCGAGGATCAGGTGGTAGGTGTCGGCCTTGTAGACCGCCGAGCAGGAGGGGCACATCCGCTCCCGCCGGTTGCCGCAGGGGACGAACAGGCAGTTGTCCGGCTCGCGCTCGGTGGAGTAGGCCTCCCGGACCTCGCCCGTCGCCTTGTTGATCTGCCGGACACGGCCCACGAGCCGGATCGGGCGGTGACAGTAGCCGCATTGCGCGACGAGCTCGCTCCACCGCTCGTACTCCTGCCCGGCGCGTTTCACGGCCTGGGTGATCACGTCCTCGGTGGGCTCGAACCCCAGGATCTGCGACCCGATCACAGAAGCACCCCCTGCGCCGTCGCCGCGGAGGCGAGGCGCGCGTAGCGCTCCGAGAGCTCGATCCCGAGGCCTCGACGCCCGAGGTCCCGGGCCGCACGCAGCGTCGTCCCCGAGCCGCACAAGGGGTCGACGACCAATTCCCCGGGCCACGTGGACAGGCGGATGCACCGCCGGGCCAGCTCGTCGGGGAACACGGCCGGGTGCTCCGAGCTTCGCGCCGGCGGGATGCGCCAGACGTTGCGGCAGCAGTCCTCCCACCCGGGGAGCTCGTCGCGCCAGCCGTCGAGACCCTCGGGTGCACGCCGGCGCCAGGAGCCCTTGTGGTAGACGAGCACCACCTCGTACTCGCCCCGAAGGTTCGGGGCCGACGGCATGCGCCACGATCCCCACGAGCAGCCTCCGTCCCAGGAATCCTGCGCCCACACCACCGTCTCCCGGTAGGCGAGTCCGGCCCGCTGGAGGCCTTCGGACCACAAGCCGGCGAGATCGATCCGGGCCATGGGCTGGCCGACACCCTTCTGGCCCGTGCCGTTTGCACGGCCGCGCTCCTGTGTCTCCGTACGCATGACGTTGAGCCAAACCCGCCCACCGTCCACGAGGACCCGGGCCATCTCCCGGCAGGAGGCATGGACGAGCTCCCAATACGTGGGCCAGGACAGGCGGTCCGACGAACCGTCGTACGCGATCCCGAGGTTGTAGGGCGGCGAGGTCACGATGCATGCTGCCGATTCCGCCGTAATCGGCATCCGGCGAGCGTCGCCCCGGACAACAACCGCCGACGAAGCGGAGACACCCGACGGGGACCGGGCGGGCCCGGGCGCCTTCCCCAAACACCCGGACCCGCACCCAACCGGTCCCCCGGCTTCGCCTTTTGCACCACCTCCTTTCCGTCGGTAGCCCGAAGCGCCAAGGGATTCATCCGCCCACCACCTTGAGACCCGGTGCCGGATGGGCCCGGCGTACCTCGGCCCGGGCCACGAGGCGGGCGAGGTCGTCGTCGGAGAGGTAGCAGGCCCGCATCCGAACCGGCAGGCCGCACTCGTGCAGCAGGTACCCGACACCCCGGCCGGCGGCGTCGATGTCCGCAGCCGAGTACCCACGGGACGCCCATCCCGATCCGAGGATGGTGTCGGAGGCCTCCCGGGTCGCGCACCGAAGCGCCCACCGGAACCCGAACAGGTCCCGGAGCGACGTCGGGATCACGTCGTGGGACGGCTTCTGCGTGGCGGCCGCCACAATGATGCCGGTGGCCCGGCACAACTGCACCAACAGGCGCAGCCTCGCCGAGAACTCGGGCCCGGCGGGACGGGGTGCCGTGCAGTAGAGGGCGAGCTCGTCGATCACAACGAGGACCAGGCCGAGGCCGTCGCCCCGCTCCACCTTGCGCTTGATGCCCGGGGCCGAGCAGATCACTTCCAGCCGCCGCTCGCACTCGGCCTGGAGCTCGCCGACGGCCGAGATCGCATCGTCGACGTTCCACCAGACGCTGCGGGAGGCGCACCCGCTCCACGGGGCGAGCTCCACCCGCTTGCCGTCGAGGAGCACGAGCTCCACGCCCGGGTCGAGCGCCGCCTTGGCGACCAGCATCTGCAGCGCCACCGACTTGCCCGACCCCGGCTCGCCGGCGACCAGCACGTGGTGCTCGGGGAGCCGGATCCTGACCACCTCCCCGTATTCGTTGATGCCAACGGTGAGCGGGTCCCACATCGAGGCGCCGTCGGTGACGGCTTCGGCAGCCGCCCGCACACGTCGCAGCGTCGGCATGACTCGCTTCACGACGCCGACTCCTCTCCCACCGCCCGGAGCACCGGCGATGTGGGCTCCGGCCACGGGATCGGATCGCCACCGGCCAACGGATCGCGCCGCACGACGACGACGGAGGCGTACCGGGCGTTGTCCCGATCCCTGCTGACCTCGACGTCGCGCACCCCGAGCACCGCAGCGATGACCTCGGCGGCATGTTCGAGCGCGGACACGGTGCCGCCGAACGGGACCCGCACCCGCAGCCGATCGCCCGACGCCACCGTCCGGATGCGGACCGGCCGGGGGATGCGGTCGTCGTGGGTCGCCAGCCTCGCGTGGCGTACGGCGAGGTTCCACCGCCGGCGGAGCCTCGACCGGTGGAACACCTGCCAGACGAGACGACGCCCACGGGTCGAGCTCGTCACGAGCGCTGCGACGGCGGCGAGGACGCCGACGGCCCATGCCGATCCAATGCGACGGATGAGGGACCCGTAGGCCAGGAGTACCACCGCCGCGGCGGTGACCTCGACACGGAAGCTCCACAGCGGCCGGGCGACGTAGACCACGAACCGCTGCCACCGGCTCTCCCAGGCGACCTGCTCGATCGTCGGTGGTGGCTCCCGGCGTAGCGGCCGGACGACCCGGCGGTACTCGGCGCTCATCGCCGCTCAGCCGCCTTGCGCTCCGCCACGATTTCGGCCTTCATCTGCGCCGCGGTCTTGACGATGCGGCCCTGGCCCAGGCGCTTGCGCCTCGGTTCCTTCCAGAGCGACTTGGCTTTCGGCTTTGCCATGGCAGACCTCCCTTTCAGCAATCAGTGGTCAGGACGCCGCCTTGGCGGGCGCTGCGACGGGCTCGATGCGTAAGCAGCGGAAGTACAGGCCGCTTTTGCCCTCGACCGAGTAGTGGGCCGCCACCAGCCCGTCGATCTGGACCGAGGTGCCGGGGACGACCCCCGCCGAGACCTTGCCGGGGACCTTGACCGTGATGAGCTCGGCCTCCCCGTTGGCCATGGCCAGGACCCCGACGCTGAACAGGGGCTCTCCGTTCTCGTCGGCCTTCTGGCCTCCGGTGCCGTAGTCCTTGACCGGCTGCGGCACCGTGCCGCAGGTGAACCGCATCGCCGTCTTGTCGATGGGGAACCGCATGACTGCCTCCTCCCGGGGCTCTGGGGGCCGGCCCTTCCGGTCCCCTAGCCCCTTGCTTTGGAGCGTCGCAGTCGCCGCAGGACGGACAAATGCTTGAAAACGGGACAAGAACAGGACAAACTCACCCCGGATGGACAATTCCGGGACAGTTTCGAACGCCGCCGCCGTTGACCGCGAGCTGCGCGAGCTGGTGCGGATCGGCCTGCCCGCGGCGAGACAGGAAGCACTCCCGGCCCTCTTCGGCCTCCGGTGCGTCCGTCAAGAGATCCGCAGCGAGGATCCGATCCACCTGCTACTCGCCCTCGAACACGCGCTGAAGAAGGCGGTAGCGCTGCTCGGGCCCGGCGATCGTTCGGACGCGGCGCGGGCCTTGCTTGGCCTCGACCCTCGCACCCGATCGTGGAAGCGTCCACGCCGCAGAGAAGCGGCAAAGGATTCCTTGCTGGGTGTTGGCTACGACGTCGGAACGTTCCGTCGGCGCCACGAGGAGCCGTTGATGCGCGACGTCGCCTACATGCTCCACAAGCTCGAGAGCCACGTGCGTCTGGGGTTCCCTCTGACCCCGGACGAGCTGGACACGGTGATCCTGGCTCCGAGTCGGAAGGACACCTCGGGTTCCTCGAACGAAGGCTTCCGCCTCATCCGCACGGCCGGCGAACTGAAGGCGACGCTGTTCCACATCGTCGAGGAAGCGAACGAGTGCCTGGTCACCACGGGTTCGCGATCACGGACCCCGACTACCTGACGTGCATCGAGGCGAAGCTCGCCCGACAGCCCGACGTCGTGCACTACCGGGTCCTCTTCGGGCCACCCCGCTGGCAGGTCTTCAAGGACCACCTCCAGCGATTCCTACAAATTCGGGACCCGGAGAGCCGCAGGGCCGGCAACAAGACGGTCTTCGTCGGCATGTTCGACGACCTCAGCAAGGAGCCCGAGAACTTCATCTGCGCCAACGAGAATCGGGCGTTCGTCCGCCTCCCGTCGATGAACGGCATGCAGAAGTACGACACCGGCATCGAGTTTCGCGGCCCGGCCCACGCCTCGCGCTACGTCCGGCTCGTCCAGGAGCTCTACGGCGCTAGCCGGTGCGTCGAGTCCGAGGCCGACGTCCTCGCCTTGCCCGTCGTCGACCACGACCAGCCTGCCACGTCGGCCGTCTGACCTTCCCCCCGCACTACGATTGACGCATGACCGCCTCGATCGTCGATCTCGCGAGCACCCTGGTTCGCACCCCGAGCCAAGGCGGCATCGACGACCCCGGACCGGTGCTCTCGGCCTTGGAGGCGTGGCTCGCTGACCACGGCGTGCCCGTCCGCTACCTCGTCGAAGACGCCAGGGCCGTCGCCCTCTACACCGAGATCTCGACCGAGCCCGGGCCGCTCTACTGCCTCAACGCCTGCCTCGACACCGCGCCCGTTGGAGACTTGGCGACGTGGTCGACATCACCCTTCGCCGGCGAGTTGGTCGACGGATGGCTCACCGGCCGGGGCAGTGCCGACAGCAAGACCGGGGCGGCGATCTTCGCACACTTGGCGGTAGAGATGGCCCAGGAGCCCGAATCGATCGATGGAGCGGTGGGCTTTCTGTTCGACGTCGACGAGCACACGGGTCGATTCGGCGGCATCAAGCGCTTCATCGCAGCGCGCCCCAACGTGCGGGGTGTGATGATCGGGTACCCCGGCAACTCCTCGATCGTCGTCGGGGCCCGCGGGTTCTGGCGCGCACGGCTTTGCACGTTCGGAACCGGCGGTCATTCTGGCTCCCGAGCTCCTCGCCCCGACAATGCGGTCGTGAAGGCCGCCGCGCTCGTCCAGGCCCTCAATGAAACCTCCCTGCCGGTGGGTCCTGACCTGGACTTCGATTTCGGTCCCAAGCTCACAGTCACCGCGATCAGCGGCGGCGACGGCTACACGTCGGTGCCGGACACCTGCTGGCTACGCGTCGACGTCCGGCTAACGCCGTCATTCGGCCCCGAGGCGGCGGAGGACCTCGTTCGCTCGATCTGCGCTCAGGTCGACGATCGGACACCGACCCGCGAACCGACGGCGATCCACATCGAAGAGTCGTGGCCCGCCTACCGTCTTCCCGAGCAGTCGCCGATCGTGAGCGCTCTTCGTGCTTCGGCGGAGGCTGCCTTCGGCCGCAACCTCCCACTGGCGGTCGCCGGCCCGTCCAACGTCGGCAACTACCTCGCATCCGTCCGCGTACCGGCAACGTGTGGTCTGGGAGTGACGTACCGCAACCTCCACGCCTCTGACGAGGCGGTTGACGTCGCTTCGATCGGCCCCGTCTACGAGGCGTATCGCGACGCCGTCCGGCACCTGGTCGGCCCGGTTCATCTTTCCCTGTAGGCCCTCACGGCCCAAGTCGTTTCCGGCGAGGAGCCCTTCCTACAGCCGCCCCATTCTGGGCACGCTGCCCACCCGTCAAGGCACACCGGAGGGATGCGCTCCTTAACGGCCTACGCCCCACCGTGCCGCAGCTCCGCTGTTGCGATGCAACGGCGGGTCCCCTCCATTACCACGCATCCCTCCGGCTCTCCGGCCTTGACGGGACCCGTCCGTCGCACCTGGCAGGCGGCAGCAACAGGAAGGGCCGAAGAAAAAATGCTCGGCCCGCAGACGGAGGAGGTCCGAGATGCTGGGATCGACGGCGGTTGTCGAGCTCGGGTGCGGCTGCGCGGTGACGATCGACGACGACGGTGGGCTCGGGGACCCTGTCTCGTGGTGCGGAGAGCACGCAGGACGGATCTGGGGCGTGCACAGCCACGGTTACGTCTGCGGCGAGTGCGGGTTTGTCACGTACCGGTTCGACCGGCTGGAACGGCACGTCTACGGCGAGCACTTGGGCGTGCACGTGGCCTGAGGCGACGGCGAAACGAAGGCCTCCGGGCGATGGCTCGGGGGCCCTTGCCCTGCTTACGCGAGGCTGCATGCGACACGACCAGTCCCATTACGTCCTGGGACTTCAGAAGCGACCAAACGCCGCCGATCCGGACAGTGAGCATCGACGACGGAGAAATTCATGCCTGAGAACTGGAACCTGCGAACGGGCGACGAGTTGACCCGCGAGGAGCGCCGAACTCGCTTTGGGGGCGCACTCTACGGTGGGATTGAGCCGTCAGCGACTACACCAAACGTCTTCCTCTACACGGACCCGAGCCGGGGTCAGGCCTTCGGGTACGACTTCGACGGTTGGGCCAGCGACGAGGCTCTATTCCTCTACACGGGTGAAGGCCGTGTCTGAGACCAGCAGTTGACCCACGGGAACGCCGCGATCTACCAACACAAGGAGCTGGGTCGAGCACTGCGCCTCTTTTCAGCCAACGGCGTGGTGGCCCGCACAGGGACCAAGCGTCAGGTCTACGTAGGCGAGTTCGAGCTGGACGAGCAGCGGCCCTACCGCCCCGCCGAAGCGCTAGATATCAACGGAGACCCCCGAAGCGTGCTGGTCTTTCGCCTTCGGCCCGTCGGCGAGGTCCTGATGAGACGGGAGGATAAGAGCCCGACCGGTGAGCCGCCGCGTCGCCCCACGTCGCGATCGAAGAGCCGAGCACCGTTGCCCAGCCGGTCGAACCCGAACGGAATCTTGTACCCGTCTTCGAGAGTAGCGGTTCAGCGCCGACCTCAGCCGTTCGCCGTGAAGCGGAGCTGGCTAGGCGCTATCGAGCGTTCCTCGAGAACCAGGGTCATCAGATCAAGTCGTACCGAATCCGACCGGCAGGGGAAGTGCGCTACCTCCGCAACGATCTCTTCGACGTATCCACGGCAGAGCTCTGTGAAGCGAAAGGTGTAACAACGCGAGAGTCCATACGACACGCGATTGGCCAAGTCCTCGACTACCGGCGCCACGTGCCGGCGCAGTCGCTTTCTGTGCTCGTCCCGACAAGACCCACGGACGACCTCATCGATCTCCTGGTCGGGATCGGGATCGCCTGCGTCTATGAGGAGACGCCGGGGCACTTCACCCGCATCGAGCCGAACCGTCCCCCTGTGCCTAGGTCCAGATGATGGGTGACGGTTTGGCTTCAGATGATGGGTGACACTTTCTAGGCGGGGCGCGACCACGAGCCCCACGCCTTGAAGCGGGTCACCTCCTCCTGGGTGGTCCTTGGCACCTCCTTGAGCACCTCTCCTGCGTCATTGAGAACCTTGAGCGTCCGTTCGTCCACCTCGACGCTGACGATCGTCCTCGCGTAGCGGAGCCCGACCTGCACCTTCTGCTTCGCAACCTGGATGGCGCCGGAATGGGAGACGGTCCGCTGGACCCGGACGGGTCCCGTGTGGATTCTCGGCGGGACGCCCGCCAGCCTGGCGCCGGGGACCTTGAGCCGCTTCTGCGGGGTGAGCGGGTTGGGGATCGTCTTGGCGAGCACGCCGTCGGCCACGACGTGGATCACCTCGCCGTCCAGGCGCAGCGTCACCCGCCGGCCGCCGAGGATCTGCCCGATCCCGACCACGATCCCGCCGATGCTCACGGTGCCCGATGCGTTCACCGTCCGGTCCACCTCGATGGCGGCTCCGTAGCGCACACCTCCGGCGGACGCAGGCGCCGGCGGGGGACCGGCAGGGCGGGCACCGCCTGCACGCAGGCGCGCGAGGTCCGCCGTGGTGATCCTGGACACGACCGTCTTGACCCTGCGCCCCTCGACGGTGAGGTGGACCGACGTGGTGTCGATCCACAGCGTGACGAGCTTGTCGCCGAGCGCCTCCCCGAGCCAGAACTGCTGCCCGCAGACGCCGAGGTTGCCCGAGCGCGGGACCATGCGCTCGATCTCGACCGCCTCGGCGCTAGCGGCCACGTGGGCCTCGACGGTCCTATGCGTCGGCTCCACGGCCTCGGAGGGCCCCAAACCGCCCTCCAGGATCGACGGAGCGCCGCGATCGGGCCGGGGGTCGGGACAGGAGTAGGGGGAATCCGGCGCCATGTCCGCGCCCGGCGTCACGGCCCGGAGCTGGGCGGGCAGCACGAGCGGCAACGCCGCCCGTTCCTCGGCCGTCACGGGTCGGAACCGGGAGGCCGGGGTCGCCATGTCGAGGGACTGGTGCGGGCGCTCGTGGTTGTACCCCTGCCGCCAACGGTCGACGGCCGCCTGGGCGCTGGCGGCATCGGCGAACGGCATGGCGTCGTTGAGCAGTTCCCGCTGGATCGTGAGATGGATGCGCTCGACTTTGCCGGTCGTGGTCGGCGTGCGCACGGGAGTCCTGCGGTGCCTGATCCCGTTCTCCCGCAGGATCCGCTCGAACAGCACCTCGTGCGGCCGCGGCCTGGCGTAGGCACCGGTGAACTGGACGCCATTGTCCGTCAGGATCTCCTGCGGCACGCCGAACTCCCTGAGGGCCTCGGCGAGGGCGAGGCACACGGACCGGCCGGTCTCCCTCGGCACGAGCTTGGCGATCACGCAGAACCGAGAGTGGTCATCGAGCCCGGAGACGAGCTTGAGGCTCCTGCCGTCGGCGAGCAGGACCCCGCTCATGATGTCCATCTGCCACAGCTGCATGGGAGCCTCCCGCTCCCAGGCGGTGTAGTCCTCCCGCCGCCGCTTGCGGGTCCTGCCGTCGACGAGGCCGTTGCGGACGAGCAGCCGGTAGACGCTGGAGCGAGAAGCCGCCTGCTCGCTCGTGCACGAGGCGTCTCGGGCCCCAGCTGGGATGCGCCCGTCGAAGTTCACACACCAGGGCTTCTATCTCCGCAGCGATCTGCCTCGGGTGTCGCTCAGGACGGTGCGACCGGTCGGCCAGCGCGGTCACGCCCCCGGTGCGGTAGCGCCGGATCCAGGCGTGGACGGATTTGCGATGGACGCCGTATCGGCGGGCGACGTCGGTGACGGTGGCCCCCTGCACGAGGACCTCGAGGACTGCTTGGTACCGCTGTTCCATGACGGTCAGCTCCACGAGCATCAGTCCCAGCTCCTCCTCCCGAACGAGTCTCGGGAGAAGCCAAGCTGAGGACGGGACTGTCACCCGTCATTTGGAGCCGATGTGTCACCCATCAAGCGGAGTCGGGCACGAACCGTCCCCCTGCCTTGTAGGAAATCCCTCTACTGTCCTCAAGCGGCTTCGCCGGCGCCGTCTGCGGGCGGGCCGCAAGCGGCCCGTCCTCGCCGCCGCACCAGCGCCAGCTGACGTATCCACGCGAACTCGAAGCGCGCCTGGCAAGATCTGTCCGATGAGGGACCAATCGCGCGAGAGACTCGGGGTGCCATACACGGCTAACGAACTCGCGATGACGTCCGAAGAGCGCCTCGCCCGTCGGCTCGGAGTCCAGGTCCAAGAGCTCACATCACTCGGCGAACAGATTCTGAGCGATCTCGACCCTGAGGAACTTGGGATCTCATGGTGGAGCCCCGACGTCCCGCCTCGGCCCCGAATTCTTATTGGCGATTACCTCTTCCAAGCCGTCTGGAGCACTCAACGCAACCTAAGCGAGGCCAAGCTCCACATGCTTGAGGCTCAGCAGGGACTTGACGCGGAGGACAAAAGATTCCAGACATCAAGGTTCTCGGATGTGCGTGAGGGCGTTCTGTTCCAACGACCGACAAGCGCCATCGATGAGTTGCCCGACCTGATAACTGACATTCATATCGCTGGCTTCTTCCGAGCGTGTGCATCGGCTCTCGATTGTCTGGCAGCTATGGTCATCGGCATTCTGCCCGTGGAGGAGGAGATCATCAAAGCAGATTGGGGACGCGTTGGCCGTCGCCTGACCGATTTAGCCAGGGGTTCCGACGACGTGCGAGCCAACATGGCTCGCCGGATCATGGACGAAATCGCGGCCGCGGGACCGTCTGCCTGGATACGATGGCTTCTTGACATGCGGAACATGTATGTCCATAGGTCACGAATCCTGAACATCCGAACCACCCAGCAGAGTGGCCCCGCCATTTTCGTCAGTATGAGGCGAGCGTACTTGCCGGCACGCATTGTAGGCCTCCTACCTCGGTTCCCCTCGCATTCGGACATCCAGGTCATCAAGGGCACGCCGCGCCTCGATGCCGCTTGTCTCGCCGAGAGTTGTGAGACAACCATGGAAGGGATCATGGAGAGTGTCCTCCATGTAATCTCCGCGACGACGCGCATTCTGACCCAGGTATGGGACGATAGAAAGTCGGGCCGCGTCCGCCTGCCGCAGCCACATGAAAAACAGTGGCGTCTTGGCGACCAGCTGCCCTCCGACGCCTTTTCCGGATACGCGCAACGCCCCGTGAACCTACAGCTCGATTACCTCGTTCTGCATCCGAACACGCACCGCCGGTACCTAGCTGCGGCACTTAGCGACGAAACCAAGTCCCGGTGGGACGACTTCGCCTAACTCTCCGGCCCCTGGGGCGACCGCTCGCGTCGGGTTTTCGGGTTCTTGTTTCCGTTCGGGTCGTCCTGCCCCGCTCCTGGACGGTAGTCCCGGATCCCTCAGCGTCAAGCGGCGCCGGCTCTTAACGGGGGACCTCCCACCCGGCCGAACTTCGTGTTGCTTGGCACTGGCGGGCCCCCCCCCATTACGCCGGCGAGCGGCCGCCTGACCCTGAGCCTCCGATCCGGGACGTAGCGGGGCTTGCCGGGCAGGACGACCGACCCGAACGGAAACGGCCACGCTCCATCAGCGGAACGGGCCGGGGACGGCGCCCCGCCGCTGGTCTCGGAGGAACAGCGACACGACGACGTCGCCACCGCGGAGGCCGATGACGTTCATGTACTACGCGTCGAGCTCGTGCTCGCACCGGCCGCAGATCCAGCCGTACAGCGGCTTCTCGGACCGGCACTGCTTCCCGCACCGCTCGCAGGGCGGATTCCGTCTCGTGGTCATCAAAATGTCATCACACTCCCGTCGCCGTGGGTCCTGTTGCGTTGCTCCCCGTCGAGTAAAGCCCCTGAAAGTGACAGAGATCGGGAGGGGGGACCACGGGCCACGACGCTCTCGACGAGGAAGCCGTGTCGGCTCTGAGAACGCACAAACGCGAAGTCCCTGCAGTGGGCGGAGTAGCTACAGGCCTGCGATGGCTCTGGAGCAGGGCAACGTATCGAGGTAGAAGCCTCAGCGGATCTGACGAAACGGGTACCTTGACCGGACGCGTCGAAGGAAGAAGTCGCCAGGCGATGAAGCCGCAAGAAAGTCCGTGTACACGCTCGGGGGGACGAGGTTGTACTGATACGTCTTGCCGTTGCGGAACTCAATCTCAAGTAGCTGGTCGGTGGGCTCGTAGCCAAGCCCGACGACCATTGAGGAACCTGTAACGCGGTGCCTTTCCATGCCTATCTCTCGTCACTTCGCCTCCGCTAGATTAGGAGAACGCAGCCGAGTTGTCCCTGGCCGAGCAAGGTTCCATGCCGATAGCTCGGACTCAGGTCGGAAGAAACCGCCCGCTCGCCGCATCCGCCTGGTATCCGCGCTCTCGCAAGGCCGCAACGACACGACCGAAGCTGACAGGCGTCAAGTCCCAATGCCGCCGCAGGCACTCTCTGACGAGGTTCAGATAGACGTGGCTGGGGGTTAGATGCTCGCCTGCGAGCACCGCATCGGCGAGCAAGCTCTCCCATTCCCCCGGTGACATTTCCTGTACATGCTCGGTAGGGTGTCGCTTGCGCGTCGTCAGAATCAGGTCAGTCGTCACAACATCCTCGAAGCCACTGTTTAGGCCCTTCACCGAGCGCTGGCCCTTGTCGAGTAGCGAGACACCGTCGGGCTCGAGGGTGAAGTCAGCGGAGCGGATCGCCCGCTGGAGCAGAGCCCAGATCTTGCCGCTGCTGTTGGAGAACACAAGGGAAAAATGTCCGTTTGGCTTCAGCACGCGGTGACATTCGCGCAGCGCGTCGACGAGCAATTGCTCGTAGCGCTCTGCCGTTCGACGTTTGCTCGGATCGCCCGAGCGATCGACAACCACTTCAAGGGAATGGTTGGTGAAGGCTCCCAGCCACGCTTCCTGGAAGAGGTTCATGTCGCTATAGAAGATGTTGCTGCCGAAGGGTGGATCTGTGAACACGTAGTCGATCGACTCATCGGCCAATGGAAGGGCATCTGCAGACGCAAGAAGATACTCGACCTGCAACTCCGCACCCAGCGGGTGCCACGCGGCTGAGGTGGAGATCATGCAGTCAGAGCGTACGGCGGCTTCAACTTTGCGCTGGTACAGATCGAAGACGTTCCACTCGTAGAAGACGGGGGCGACGTAGTAGTTCTGATTCGCGGCGTTCAGTGGGCGTTGGCGACTCCACTGGTATCGCTTCGAGGCCCGCGTGAGGATCGCCGTGAAGGCGAACAGCAGCTTGTTGCGCAGGGCGTCATCGGGCTCTTGGAGTATGGCTTCGTGCAGACACGTGAGGGCGGCGAGGTTGCGCGTGGAGAAAAATGCCGCGGTCGACTCCAGCTTGTTCCTAGCCAGCGCGGACGCCTGATACATCTGCCGGTCTGGGGTGATCGCGACGTCGGGAGCGCTCACGAGCGGCGGGGCACCAAGCGGTTCAGAAATGGCTTGGTCAAACAGGTTCCGCCTACATCCACACGACACGGTGTCAAGGACGGGCTCTTCTCCAACGCGTTGGTTCCGGGACGAGATCGGCCCATCGCAGGATGTGCAGACCATATGGCTCTTTCGCGACCCTGCGCGCTCCAACGAGCGGTAGAAGTTGACGTCAGCCGCGCAGCTGCCGCAGCGGACAACAACGCTCCAGACCCTGCGCGACAGCTCGGCGCTGTTCACGCATCGTGTGCAAGCGTGCTGGTACACGCGGCCGAGACGAGCGGATGCTCGGGCTAGCGCGCGCCCCGCGGCCTGCCGGAACTGGCCCGGATCGACGAGGTTGACGTAGTTGGTCCCCACGTGCCGACCAAGTACGCTCACGTCGCTGAGAACCGCGCGACGGCCGACCATCGCGGCCGCCACGCCCGTCATGCCTGATCCTGCGAACGGGTCAAGGACCGTTCCGCCTGGCTCGGTGTACGCCTCGATGAACGGCTGGATCGCCGACACCGGCACCTTAGTGAGGTACTGGTGGGCGTTGTAAACGGCGTCCGAGCGTTTAACGCGGATCTGCTCAGGAGGGCACTGCCCTGGGGCTATTAGCATCATCGCTACTTATAGTCTGTAGACGTATAGGCGTCAACCGCACAAAGTCGTCGGCGGCCGTGCCGAAGCATACTGCCGAGTCCGACCACCGCCTCGCATTCGGGGGGGCATTGCGCTCGCTGCGCCTCCAGCGAGGCCTCTCTCAGGAGGCCCTGGCTGATCTGGCCGGGCTGCACCGGACCTATGTCGGTTCGGTTGAGCGCGGCGAGCGGAACATCTCTCTCCAGAACATCTACGTCCTGGCCTCTGCACTGGACGTTCATCCTTCGGCATTCTTCGGCGAGTCGAGCAGCCCATGACCGACCAACCTGCCGCGCCGAAACTCATCCCCACCGGAGACATCCGGCCGATCATCGAGTTGGGGTGCCCTGCGCTGGGTGGGGGTCGGGGTGGCGAGCTTGTCGATGCCGACGCCGCCCTCGAAGACGACCCTGTTGCGGGTGAGCGTCGCCAGGTGGCCGAGCAGCGTGGCGAAGTTGTGCGCCACGTCGCCGTCCGCCGTCTTGCGG
>JBOGWP010000095.1:0-86008 GCA_050693875.1 Actinomycetota bacterium | reverse complement strand
CGCGCCCAGGCAGATCAGGTCCTCCTTCATGGACAGGCGCAGGGCGGATGCCGAGCGAAGAGATCGCACACCCGTCCGAGCGATCGGCCACCTATCGCAGGCTGTTCGGCAGACACACGCCGCCGACAAGGCCGAGATCCACCCGCAACTTGGACTCGAACTCACCTAACAGCCCGACGACCAGAGAAAGGTTACGGTCGAGGCGAATCCACCCTAATGCGGAGAAACAAGGGCTGCGTGTGCCTGTCCTCAGTCAATCTCCCTCGGCCGGCAGCGTCCTCGCCGGGTGGAGATCTGGCCCGGCATGTGGGCCGAATCGTTAGGAGTCGGGCTCGAGGCCGATCGACCGCACTTGGAGGAACCCCTCGACGGTCTCCGCGTCGCGCACGCGCGCGTCGTCGCGGTCCATGCCGTCGGATCCTCCAGCGCGTCGCTCATGCAACAGGTCCTAGCACTGGTCGAGCGTGACCCCGAGCTTCTTCCACGGATGGCGATCCGCCTCGGTCATCGGGCCTCGTGACTCCTTCTCGAAAGAGCCCGGTTCTTCGCGAGCCAGCTCGTTGATGCGGTCGATGAGGCTCTCATCCTCCATCGGTGGGCACCTCGCGAATCGTTCATCGATCGGACCGCCATCGCCTTCGGCGGCAGGCCGAGTAGGCGCCACCGGCGCCCATGCGGGAGAACCGATAGTTCGATGGGGCCGGAATCCATCCCATCATCCCGGCCGGTGATCCTGCACCGCCTCGGCCTCGAGAACCCGAGGGCCGGCACCAAAACCACGAGCACGAGTCCCAGATACCGGGACCCGGGCTTTCAGGACGACAGCCGGCAGCACGACGACGAGGGCGATCGCCCGAGCCTGCAAGGCGCCAACGCCCTCGATCACCCCCCGTGACCGTGAGGTTGGGGCACCTCTTGGCGAAGAGCGATCCGGAGGCAACGGTAGCACAGTGGGGAGGGGCACCGCTCCTGTTCACAGAAGGCGCAGCGTTCCACCGCCGCGCCGCAGCGCTTACAACGCCCGGCCCCCCGCGCCGCATCAAGGCGCGTCACGGCGCCCCCTGGTCCGGCGGATGGTGTGCGTGCTGCTCATGTGCCACCCGCGCGACGTCCTCGACCATCAGGACACCGACCAGCCTCCCATCCGAGGTCGTGACCGGGGAGGTCGCGAGGTCATGCTCGATCATGAACTGCGCCATCTCCTCGATTGAAACGTAAGGCCGGACCGTGCTGGGACCCGCAGCCATCACCGCCTCTACGGGGTGGTCGCTCTCGTCCACGAGCTTGTCGAAACGGAGCATCCCGAAGACGACGCGCTCATCGTTGACAACCACACAGACGTTCCATCCCGCGGCCGAGACCCGTTGGCGTACCTCCCCCAGACGCTCGGTGGGGCCGCACGTCGGCACGTCCCGGCGGGCGACGTCGCCGGCGCGTGGACGGGTTGCGTTGATACCTTCGGTCGGAAGACCGGCCGCCATCCAGTCGAGCTTCCCGTCGGTGTAGTCGTAAACCTGCGTGAAACCGAGGCTCTCGAGCCGCCACGCGGCTCTCGGGCTCAAGTCTCAGGCCGAGTCCCAGCAATAGACGACAACGGGGGCGTCCTTGTCGAGTTTGCTTGCTGCCTCGGTCTCGATCTGGCGCAGCGGGATGTTGATGGCACCGGCCAGGTGATCCTCCTCGAACTCATCGGGAGGCAAGACCTCGACGACCTGCGCTCCCTTCCCGATCAGGTCTTGCACCGCCCAGCGTTGAAGGTCATGCATTCGGGACCCCCTCCCAGCTCTTCTGCGATGCCGATTGAAGGCGTGCCATTCGGGCTCGCGGTTCAGCCTTCCACTGATCCCGACCTCATAAGTCAGGGCTCGGGCTTCCTCCACCAGAGCGGGCAGCTGCTGGGTCGGGCCCAGAGCGTCCACCTGTCCTCGCCGTCGCTCCTCTCCCGCTGCGGTGCACGCCAGGACGTCTCCGCCTGCTGCGGTCGCGAGCAGGCGGGGCGGCCTTCTTTCTACATTGCCGGCGCGTCAGAATGTCGGACCGAACAGCAGAGAGCGAGAGAGAAGCGAGGCGAGCAAGCATGAGCCCGAACCATCAGAACGCTCTGCCGGACATCCTCCGCGCGGAGAAGACCGGGTGGGAGGAGCTCGAGAGCCTGGTGGGAGCGCTGACCCCCGAACAGGCTGAGATTCCAGGCTACGTCCCGGGCTGGTCCGTCAAGGATCTGCTGGCGCATGTCGCCGGATGGCTGTCCGAGGCGGGCCGGGCGCTGCAGCTGATCACGTTGGGGACCTATGTCGAGAAAGACGTCGACGTGGACGCTCGCAATGGCATCTTCGTCGAGGCCAACCGGCATCAGCCGCTTTCGGTGGTTCTCTTCGAGGCGAAAGCAGCGCGCCGCCGCCTGCTCCATCACCTGCACGGCGTCGCCGAGATCCCGCCCGCTGCCGCAGCACCCCTGCACAAGGCGGGACCGGAGCACTACAACGAGCATCTCCCCCGCCTTCGTGAGTGGGTGACGCAGCTGGCGGCTCCGCGACAGTCGTCTGAACAACCTTCATCGCCGGGGCGGGCTGCCGACGACGGCAACACTGCTCAGTAGTCCCCGAGGCTCCTCACTCCGACTGCTCGGTGGCCGGCGCTCCCCAGCTCGTTCCCCTTTCCGCACCACCGTGAGGCGAAGCCTCACCTTTCGAGCGGGAGCACCGACTTGGCGCCGATGGCCGACAGGATCTGCTGCTGGGCAGGGGTGAGGGGGTGGCGGATCTCACGGAGCCCGTCGGCGGTGCGCACCCGCTGAAAGCCGAGGCGGGCGAACGTTCCGAAGATGTTGGGCGCGGTTGGCCGCGCCGAGCGACCCTCGGGGAGTAGGCCGGCGATCGTGCGGCGCGCGATTGCCTTGCGGACCTCGGACTCGATGAGGCCGTAGACCATGAGCGCCAAGGGCGGGGACCAAGAGCGGGGCTCCGCGCCCACGACCCAATCGGCCCTACGGGAAAAGGTGGTCTGGGGCCACCGGCGCCGGGGTTGAGGTCCTGGATCGATCGTGAGGAAGGACGGCGACGGGATGTGAACCCTCGAGGCTGTTGCGGAGACGCTTCCGCACCAATCGCCCTCGTGCTTTCACCAGGGGCATGCCGCCGACGGCTTTAGGGCCCGCCGCAGCTCATCCGCTACGGAACCCACATCATCTGCCTCCGTCCACAGCGTCGGGTTTGCACCTCGCCTCGACCGCCTCGTGATCACGCACACGAGCGCGGCGGCCAGGACGTCGTCGGGCGTAATCGGCGCGACGGGCAGCCTCCAGTACGCCGCGAGGCAGCGCGCGACGACGGGAAGTCCGACCGCGGGAAGGAACCGATCCCAGAGCTGCTTCGCGACTCCATCCAGGGGCATCCGCGGATGCGGCACCTCGACAAACAGTCGTCGCGCCTCTCTGAACGGCAGCGACGAGTCCGGTGGCAAACGACCGTCGACGACTTGGGGATAAGGCAGGATCTCGAGGAGGACTGCCCGGCCTTCCCGCATGCGCCACCGCAGTGTGTATGAGTAGCCGCCCCCATTGGTGAGGACGCTCCCAGTCGTCACCTCGGGCAGATCACCATAGGGAGCGGCTGTGGCGGCCGTCCATCGGAAGATCATCTCCTCCCACGGGATCCCGACCGCTGCGAAGGGCGCGGCGGCACCGAACAGCCCGTGCAGCGCGCGAGCCGGCGATTCCGGTGCGATGAGCTTGTTCGGCCAGCGTTCGCCGGCTGCCGCCGTGTTCCAGAAGCGAGTCGCGAGTTTGGTGCCTTCCTTCACGATTCGCCCGTGGCTTCGCCCCGGCAAATGCCTGCCGCCGGGCCTCGCGCCGACGCGCCCGAGCGCCTGGGGCTTCTGTGGCGCATGACCACCCGCCGGCACGTCCTGGTCACGATCCGTGCCCGGTTGCCTGACCGCCGACGTGCCGCCCCGTGCAGGCGGCGCCGGAGGAGCTTGCGCGCGGCGCACAGGCGGCGGGGTGCCGGCGACCGGACGCGGCAGGCACGCGAGGCAGCCGAGCCGCTCCCGCCCCGCGACCAGCGCCTCGGTGCTTCCGCACCCGGGACAGCGCTCGGGCGCCAGGGCTCCGGCTCCGAGCAGCCACCGCGCGCGGAACGAATATGCGCGCTCGCCGCGCCTCACCACCAGCGGGATCGCCAGCGAGGGGACGGCGACGAGGTGCAGCCGGAACGGCTTGATCTCGAACGTCGGGCGGTGCGTCTCCTCGATCTCGGCGAGGCGACGTTCTCGCTCCGCGCGGGTGGCCGCCATACGGGCGTCGAGCGGCGCGACGCGTTCCTGCGACGCCGCCGCCCTCCGTCGTTCCAGCGACGCGAGGTTCGCAGCGTAATAGGCCTCGGCTCGCGCACGCTCGGCCAGCATCTCCTCGCGACCCTGCTCCACAAGCGACTTCAGCCGCCGACCCACATGCCGCTCCAGGGCCTGCCGTCCCGCGCCCAGGGCCCAGGGGAGGTCAAAGCGTTCAATCGGATGATCGTCTTCCGGTTTGGGCACCCATTCGCGCCGTTGCAGCGCGGCGATCGTCGCCTCGTCCACCTCGAGGCCGGTGGAGGCGTCGATCCATGCCTCCGCCTGCTCCTGGAAGCGCTGGTCGAGCGAGAGCGCATAGGTGACGAGCGCGCCCACCCGGAGGAGCGGCGTGTACGAGGCGACGACCTCGCCGGCCGGGTCCACCCGCCCGTGATCCACCGGGAAGCGTGCACGAATCCGCTCGAGGAGCGTGGAGAAGTCGGGGCCGGACGCCGGCCATTGGATCCACGCCCTGCCTGCATCTCCCCGCTCCAGCACCCAGGAGACCGCGGCGTCGAGGAGCGGGTGGCCGGGAATGAGCAGGGCGGCATCGCCCTCGCGGGCCACCTCCGGATCGGCGGTGAGCCGGACTTCCTCGGGCGCCTCGAGCGCCATGCCCACCTCTGGCGATATGACGGCGAGTGAATGATCGGCGTAGGTGTCGACCAGGCCTCCCTCCAGCTCGACGAAGCGTAGGAAGAACGCGAGCCCGGGATCCGAGAGCATCGTCATTCCTCGTCGGCCTCGACGAGCCGATCCGTTTCGGCCCGGCTCTTCACGTACTCTGTGCGAGCGGAGGCGAGATCGTCGCCGAGGGCCTCGAGCCGCTCCGCCAGCTCGTCATCGCTGCGGCTCTCGACGTGCGCGGTGAACACCGCGGACTCGAAGTCGAAGTCGTCCTCCACGCGCCCAAGGATCATGTCCAGCTCGCCGATGACCAGCTCGAAGAGGGTGATCTTCGCCTCGAGGACGCTGAGAATCCGGTCCTCGATCGTGCCGGAGGTGACGAGGTTGGTGAGGATGACGTCGCGGGTCTGGCCGATACGGTGAATGCGTCCGAGTCGCTGCTCGATCTGCATCGGGTTCCATGGCAGGTCGTAGTTCACCATCACGTGACAGAACTGAAGGTTGCGTCCCTCGCCGGCCGCCTCGGTGGTGAGCAACACCGGTACCTCGTCGCGAAAGGCGCGAACGGCGTCGTCTTTGGCGCGGCGTGTGAGCGAGCCGTGGTAGATCGCAGCCGGAATGCCCCCCTCGGCGAGGATGGCGGCGAGTCGGGCCAGCGTCTCGAGGAAGGAGCAGAACACGATCACCTTGTCGCCGCCCGCGCGACGGAGCACCTCGACCAGGGCGCGGCTCTTGGCCGTCTCGCCGATCGCGGAGGCGAGGCGGGCGAGGTCGTCCCAGCCCGCCTTGGTGAGCGCCGGGGCGAGCGCCCACGGGCTGGAGCCGGCCATGCGTTGGACCGCCCGGAGTGCCAGGGCCCTCCGCGGTGGCGCGTCGCGTCCCGTCATCCGCACGCACTCCGAGACGCCCCGGTAGACCGCCGCCTCGGCAGGATCCGGGGCGACGCGCAGCGTCTCGGCGAGCCGGCGGGGAAGATCGAGGGCGACCTCGCTTCGACGGTGTCGAACCATGATCCCGCGAAGGCGCGTCCGCAGCCCGGTGATATCCCGCCCCGAGACGGAACGGAACTCCTGCGCCGTACCAAGGTATCCCGGCTGCACCAGCGTGACGAGTTTGAAGACGTCGGAGAGCCGATTCGAGACCGGCGTGGCGGTCAGCAGGAGGAGATAGCGCGTGCGAAGCGCTCGGGCGAGCCGCCCCGACGCACTCTGCGGATTGCGGAGGCGGTGAGCCTCGTCGGCGATGACGAGGTCCCACGCTTCACGCGAGATCTCGGTGCGGAGCGGATCCCGTCGGGCCGCGGCGATCGACGCGACGATAATGGGCTGGTCCCGGCGCAGCACCGGTCCGTTGCCGTCGGTGCTCCCCAAGGACTCGCCGGGCTTCGCCACCCTCCACGGAAGCGCGAACTTCCGGTCGAGCTCCTCGCCCCACTGCTGCACGACGCCCGGCGGGGCGAGGACGAGAATCCGCGAGGCCAGCCCGCGCAGGCGCAGCTCGCTCGCGACGAGCAGCGCCTCGATCGTCTTGCCCATCCCCACCTCGTCCGCGAGGATGGCCCTGCCGCGCATGTGCGCCAGCACCCGCTCCGCTGCACGAAGCTGGTAGCCGAACGGCTCGAAACGCAGCCGGGGCAGCGAGACCAGGGTGTCGAACCCGGGACGCACCCAGAGGGCGACCGCCCCGTCGACCAGCGCCGAGCGCGCGGGATCGAGCCGCGTCCTGGCCTCCAGCGCACGCGCAAGCGCCGCAAGCGAGGAGGCCACCGCCTCCTCAGGGGAGAAGTCCCTCCCCCCTCTCCCGCGCAACTCTGGGGTCTCGCCGCTCAACGCGACGCCCGCCCCACCCTCCGACTTCAAGGTCATGCGAGTCAACGTCCATGCAGGTCGAGGGGAAGCGCAGCGAGGCTATCACGAGCCGGCGCGCGACCCGGCAGGACCGGGTGCTTCGATCATTGGGGGGCAGCCTGTCGTAGTGCCGATTGCTCGGGATGGTGAGGAGGTTGTCACAGCGACGCTTGACCAGCAGACGGCAGCATGAGCTCCGGAACATCCGGCGGGAGGAGCAGCATTCCAGGCCGTGCAGTACCCCAACATTATCACCCCCACTCCGGCGAACAAGGGCATGAGGATGCCAGCGGCGGCGAATCCTGGCGTGTCGCGGGCCAGACCGATACCAGTTAGCAGTGCTCCGACCGCGATCACGGCCGGAACGAGAAGCGCCCCCAAGGCAAACTGGGGGCAGTCAATCGTTGCCAGGAACCAGACCGTCGCCGCTCCGGCTACGATAAAGACGGCTCCAACTCCCAACGCGATGAGCTGGGGTCTCCCCTCAAATAGCCTGCCCGGATCGGGAGGCTGGCCAGCAAGGCGATCAGCGCCGGGACGAGGAGATAGATCACCAGGATCATGAGCCCATTTTGCGCCTGTCGCCAGGGTCGCGTCCTGGAACTGCAAAAGAACCTGCCTCGCCACCGCGCTCCGAGCGAGGAACGGGTCGACAATCATCGACATGCACTCAACTGGCTCCCGGTTCGAGTTGACCAGGGTCGAGCAGGACGCGGCCATCTTCCTGGCCACCACCGGCTGTCGGCGCGGCGAGTGCCTCGGCCTCCGGTGGGTGGATCTTGACCTCGTCGGGGCGACGGCGATCGTGTCGCGTCAGGTCACTTCGATCGACCACGAGATCGTCGTGAAGGACCTGCCGAAGACCAAGCGCGGCCACATGGTCGCCCTCGACTCGAACACCGTGGCGATGCTCCGGCGCTGGCGAGCACAGCAGAACGAGGAGAAGTTGCTCGTCGGGCCCGGCTACGTCGACGTGGGCTACGTGTTCTGCAAGCCCGACGGGAGCGTGTACGACCCCGACCGCTTCAGCCGCGAGTTCCTCCGCAAGCAGGAGCAGTACAACCGCGCGCACGGCGACGAGCCGCTGCCGCGGCTGACGCTCCACGGACTGCGCCACACGTGGGCGACGCTGGCGCTACACGAGGGCATCGACATCAAGGTCGTCAGCGACCGGCTGAACCACTCGAGCACCTTCGTGACGCGCGAGATCTACACGCACGTCACGCCGCCGATGCCGAGCGACGCCGCCGAACGGGTCGCGTCGAGCATCTTCCGCGCCTCACCGAGCGCCAGCCGCAAGGATGGAGTGAGATGACTGGAACGATCGCGCACGAGTGGAAGCCGCTCACGGATCTGCCACCCGACTGGAACGAGCTGAGCTCGACCGAGTTGCGGGCTCTGAGCGACGTTTGGTCCGAACAGCGCGAGGCACTCGCTGGATCAGACGCTCTGAAGGCATTCAACGAGCGACTGCAGCGCCAGTGGGCGATTGAGACGGGCGTCATCGAGCGGATCTACACGCTTGATCGCGGGATCACCGAACTGCTCATCGAACGCGGCATCGACGCGAGCCTGATCCCGCACGCGATGACGGACAAGGATCCAGAGCTCGTCGCACAGATCATCCGCGACCAGGAGTCGGCAGTCGACTGGCTGTTCGACGTCGTCCGCGGTGAACGCGAACTCTCGTTGTCGTTCATCAAGGAACTGCATGCGTTGATGACTCGCAACCAGCAGACGACTAGCGGACGAGATCAGTTCGGTCGCGAGGTTGAGATCCCGCTCCTCCATGGCGAGTGGAAGCGACTGCCCAACAATCCCACTCGCCCAGACGACTCGGTTCACGAGTATTGCCCTCCCGAGCAGGTCGCCTCCGAGATGGAGAGGCTCGTCGCCCTGCACCTCGAGCACGAACGGTCCGGTGTCACGCCCGAGGTCGAAGCAGCGTGGCTGCACCACCGATTCACCCAAATCCACCCATTCCAGGACGGCAACGGACGGATCGCTCGAGCTCTGGCGTCGCTCGTCTTCATCCGAGCCGGGTGGTTCCCGCTCGTGGTCACTCGCGACGATCGAGAGCGGTACATCGATGCCTTGGGGGACGCCGACGGGCAAGAGCTTGGCCCGCTCTCTCAGCAGTTCGCTGCGCTCGAGCGGAAGGCATTCGTCAACGCGCTCGGCATCGCCAGAGTGGTCCTTCAGGAGGGAGAGCGAGTCGATCAGCTCATCGACTCCGTTCGCGACATGTACGCCAGCCGCGACGAGGCCCTCCGCCGTGAATGGGACCACGCCAAGGAAGTCGCAGACCGCGTAGCGGTGACTGGACACGCCCGCCTGGAAGGCGTGGCCGCACGCCTCTCGGCCGAAGTGGGCCAGTTCTCACCCGAGTTCCAGTTCTTCGTGGCTGCCGAGCCGAACGGGGGGACCCGCCCAAATTGGTACCGCTGGCAAACGATCGAGGCGGCCCGACATCTGGAATACTTCGCCAACACCCGCGACTACAGCGCCTGGGTGCGACTCGGCCTACACACCGAGACGCAGGCGGATATCGTCCTCGCCCTAACCGCCATCGGACGTGAATACCGCGGACTCATCGGAGGCGCGCTCCTGTTTTTCCGTCGCGCGGAAGTCGAGGACGCTGACCAGCAGGTCGTCGACGTCACGACAGCGTCAGACGAGCTATTCCAAATCAACTACAAAGAGTCCGAGGAATCGGTCCTTGAGCGTTTTGCGCGCTGGCTCGACAGCGGCATGGTACGAGCGCTTGAGATGTGGCGACAAGGCCTCTGATCCACGCCGGAAGGAGCACGTCGTAGACGAGATATCATCAGACATTCAGCGTTCCAAGGTAATAGCCGCCAAAGGAATTTCCCTTGCCTTCATCGTCCAAGAAGTCAACGGTGTAGGTTGATGAACCAACGTAGATGTGGACCTTGCCTTCGACACAGTCGAACATGATGTCTCCACACGAGTTCTGAGTCAGCAGCGAGTATCCCCGGTAGTAGTGCAGGTGCTCGGCTGGGCAATCACCGAGAACGACGATCTGCGGATCCAGATCAGACAGCCACTTGTCGGGAACCCTGCCCGACTTTCGGCCGTGATGTGGAGCGAACAAGATGTCGACGCTGGGGAGCTCGATGTCGTCCTGAACGTTCTCCATGAACGTGGTTTCGAGGTCACCCATCCACGCCATCGTCACTCCTTCCTGGAGGGAGTAGGTGAGGACGCACGAGAGGTTGTTCGGACTACCGCCGTCTACCGCGCTTGCCAGCGCAGCCTTGTAGAACTGATTCGATGTCACGGGCCAACGGACATTCAGTCCAGCAGCCCCTCGCTCCTCCGACGACTCGTTCATCCAGCGCCTGCTGCATCCACCGAAGAGATAGAAGGCCTTTGACGAATCGCGCAGTTCGCAGTACCGCTCGAAGTCGGCTGTCGGATCATCCTTCGTGGCCTTATTCTTGACGCAGTAGAAGTTGACGAAGGTCAACTCATCATCCAGGTCGCACAGTCCTCGGAGATGATCCTGATCAGGATGCGTCGAGATGAACCGAACGATTCCCTTCCGATCAGCTTCCGACTTCATCTCTTTGATGGTGTCCTCGCCGATCGAGCCGTAGGCAAGCGAGCAGTCGATGATCGTGAAATTGTCGCTGTTGTGAACGATGTAGTACATGTCGCCGACGCCACATGTGAAGGACTTGACGAGGCTCACGTTGTGGCACCCCGCTCTGTCACCTGGCCAGCTGAATCGAGAAGTCGTTCGGCGTACCTGAATCCGACTCGTCGAACGCGATCTGCAGACGGCAGCCAGACCCACATGGCGCTCATGCCGATTGTGAAGGCGAGAGCAACAAGCGCATCAGCCCTCGAGCCCTCGATCACGTCTCCGAGTCTGAGAACGACGGTGGCAAGCAGGGCGAGAGAGCAGAGTGCCGCAACCCATATGCCGAGAGGACGAGCGCCAAGGAGGTTGCGCTCGAATCCGAAGTTGCGGTTCTCCTCGAACACGAGGGGAAACCGCGAGGTGTCCCTGGTCATCTCGCGGATGTCGGCAATCGCCGCCGTATACCGGGCGTCCGTCGCGCCCGGATCGCTCGCTTCCTCGACCGACGAAGACAGACCTCGACCAGTTGCTCGGATGACGTTTGCCCGCCAGTGAGCGCGTCGCTCATCGTCACTCGCCGCCCCACGGTGCCGCAGGGAGATCGTGGTCGGCATCCCGCCCCACTGCTCGATGAGGATCTCCTGAACCTTCAGGCCTCGGTCCCGCACCGTGTTGACCAGCAGCACCGGGGAGCCAGTCGCGCCGAGGAGCCCTCCGATGAACGCGACCATCGGTTGCTCGCGGAGCCCAACTGCGGCAATGACGATCATCACGGGAATTACGACCAACAGGCCCGGTAGCAGCCTCGCCTTGCGTTCGTACGCGTCGAGCCATATCACTGGCGATTACCACTCCCGCTCCGATTGCCGCCCCGGGATACACCCGCCGGTGGTGCTCGATGTCGGTCGGCCCCCCGGCCGAGGGCGCGCGAACTCTCCGCCGGCCACCCGTCGATGGATGGCCTCTTCGTCGAGCTGGAGGATTCGCCCAGACTCACCCAACCCACGGTAGGCGTCGATCCGCGGAGTCACAACGCTAGAATTACACAGCTGTGAGCATCGCTGTGCCTAGCGATGGACCGCGGCCGGGGCGGCCCTCGGGAATGGACTACGGCGAAGTCACACGAAGACCTGATGACAAATCGCGGACAAACGGCTCTCAAAGCACCTCCGGCCGCACCGTCGCACGGCCCCTGACCAGCGCCTTCGCACTGATCCGTTGGTGTCGGAGGGGGGATTTGAACCCCCATGATCTTGCGATCACTAGGCCCTCAACCTAGCGCGTCTACCAGGTTCCGCCACTCCGACCGGAGGGGCCAGTATAGCCAGGGGCCCCATGCCGAAATCACCGCTTCGACCACTCCTCGAGGTTCCAGAACGGCCCCTCTACGGTGGCGTTGGGCCGCAGCCCCTCGTAGCCGGACTGGTATCCGAGGTAGACCCGCGCCTCGAACAACGGAAGCGCCGGGAGGGTCGCAGAGAGCTGCCGCGTGACCTCGTCGAACGCGGCCCTCCCGCCGGTCACAGCCCCATCGGAGGCGTCGAGTGCCCGATCCAGCTCGGCGGACGCCACCCGGGTGTAGTTGAGCCCGGCCGGCGGCTGCTGGGTGGAGTGATACGCCGAGCGCAAGCTCATCGACGGCGTCCCACGACGCTCCCACACCGCAAGGTCGAACCGGCCCTCCCGCCGCCAGCTGGCGTAGAAGCGCTCAGTGTGGGGGGATCGCACCTCGACGTCGATCCCCGCACCACGGAGTCCGGCTTCGAGGGCCCGCTGCACCAGGGCGGCCATCTCGTTCTCGGCGGGCGCATCGATCTCGAACCTGCTCACTCCTGCCCTCGTGAATCGGTCGCCCTGCAACCTGAAGCCGGCCCCCTGCATCAGCCGCCGCGCCGTCTCGGGGTCGTGACCCAGTCCCGCGAACGCCTGCGAGCTGCGCCCCGGTGCCAGGCCCTGAAGTCCCCGCCCCTCCCCTCGGACCAGCGCCTCGACGATTGCGGCGCGGTCCACCGCTGCGGCGACCGCCCGGCGCACCCGCGGGTCGCTCAGCCCGGGCCGGGGGACCTGGAAGCCGAGCTCCCACCACGCCGAGCCGAGCGTGGCGGCCACCTCCGTCCCCGGAACCCGCCGCATGCGCCGCTCGAGGTTCGACTGGGTGGTCGCGGCGACGGCGTTCACGCGCCCCCGGCCGAGGAGCTGGAGGGCGGTCTCGATGTCGGGAACGATCTGGACGCGGACCCTCGCCATACCGGGGGCCGGCCCCCACCATCTCGGGTTCGCGGCGTACACCACCTCGAGCCCTTTGGTCCGCCCCACGAGCACGAACGGCCCTCCCGAGACCGGGACGCCGTCGGCCAGCTCGCGGCCGAAGTCCTTCCCCTGCAGGACGTGCTTCGGGAGGATGAAATCGCCGGCGGAGAACAGATCCCGCCACGCGGCATAGGGCCGATCGAAGACCAGCCGGACCGTCTGCGGGTCGATCGCCGCAACATCGGCCAGCTGATCGTACCCGGTGCGGTCGGCGATCGGCCAGGCCGAGTTGCGGATCGTCTCCCAGGTGAAGCGGACGTCGGCTGCGGTGATCGGCGTGCCGTCCGACCAGCGCGCGTCCGGACGCAGGTGATAGGTGACGGAGAAGGGACTGCTCCCGATGTCGTTGCCGGAGGGGACCCGGGAGGCAAGCCAGGGGCGGTATCGCAGCGACGGATCGATCCGCAGCAGGGTCGGGAGCAAGGGCCGGAGCAGGTCCCGGGTCGCGTTCGTGTCGCCCTCGTACAGATAGGGGTTGAACGAGGAGGGCTCTTCCGGATAGGCGACGGTCACGTCGCTCTGGGGACCGGCAGGGCGCGACATCCCGGGGGTCGGCGTTGGGCCCCCCGACGGCCCACGGCCGAACATCCACACCGCCGCCGCCACGCCCGCGGCGAGCAGGAGGACGGCTGCGACGATCAGGCTACGGCGCACGAAGGGTCAGGCGATCGATGTCGAAGGCTCCCAACTGGTCGACATTCAGTCCGCGCACGTCGGGCCGGGCGGCGTAGTGGTTGCGGAAGAAGCCGATCGGGACGACGGGGAGGTCCTGCATCACGCGGGCCTCGGCCTCCCGGTACAGGCGCAGACGCTCTTCGCGCCCCGGCGCCGAGCGGGCGCGCGCGAGCAGATCACCGACCTCGGGGGCGGCGTACCCGGTGTGGTTGTCCCGGGCCCCGGGCGCGAAGAGCGGCGTCAGGAACCAGTCGGCGAGCGGATACTCGGCGACCCACAGAATCCGGAAGCTCTCCTGGCCCTCGGCCTCGAGCAGGTCGAGGAACTCGGGGAGCGGGTGGGGACGCGGCTGCAGCTGGATCCCGACGTCGGCAAGGTTGTGCTCGATGGCGGCGGCAAGCGCGTCCTGCGTGGCCCCAGCGGGGTAGTCGAACGCGATCGTGACCGGTCCGGCGGGAGCCTGGGCGAGCAGCGCCCGTGCCCCGTCGGGATCGTGCTTGCAGAGCGGGCCGCAGGCCATCTCGTTGCGTCCGGGGATGCCCACGGGGACGATGCTGGTCGCCGGAACGAGGACCTCCTCGTAGACTTGGTCGGCGATGGCGGTGCGGTCGATGGCCAGGCTGACCGCCCGTCGCACGGCGAGGTCGGCGAGCTTCGGCCCCTTCAGGTTGAAGCCGAGGTACACGCCGGCGGCAACCGGCGAGAAACCTGCGGTCCCGTATCGGTTCCGCGCCTCGGCCAGCTTGCCCGGCGGCACCTCGGCGATGTCCACCCTCCCGGCCTGGAGGTCCGCCCAGCCGCCGTCCGGATCGGCGATGGCAACGAACCGGACGCGCGGCGTGCCGCGGGAGCCCGGAGTCGCCTCGAGGACCAGGTCGCCGCCCGGCTTCCACGGCTTCGCCACCCGATAGGCCCCCGACCCCGCCGGCTTCCGTGCGAAGCCCACCGGGTCGAGCGCGAGCCCCTGCTTCGGAACCGGCGCGGTCGCGGGGTGCGACAGCACATAGGGGAAGTCGACCCACGGGGTCGCGATCCGGACCTCGAGGGTCACCTCGTCGAGCGCCCGGACCCCCTCCAGTTCGGCCGCCTCGCCGGCTCGCACCGCCGCGAAGCCGGCCACCGCCTCGAGGAGAAACGACAGCTCTGACCCCGTCTCCCGCCGCACCAGGCGGCTCAGCGCGAAGGCGGCGTCCTGCGCGGTGACAGGATGCCCGTCGTGGAAGCGGGCGTCCGGCCGGAGGTGGAACACGAATCGGCTGCCCCCGTCCAGCACATCCCAGGAACGGGCGATGCCGGATTTCAGCTCGAGCGTCTCGGGGTCGAAGCGCAGGAGCGGCTCGTAGAGCTGCCGCGCGACCAGCAGCTCCGAGCGATCGCGGAGGGTAGCGGGGTCGATGGCAGCCGGCGGTCGGATGGCCACGCGCAGCTCGGGCGTCGGAGTGACAGTGGGCTCGGAGCCGCCCCGGCACGCTGCGAACGCAACCACGGCGGTGAGCAGGAGCGCGCTGGCGGGAAAAGGCCGGCAGCGTGCTCGCGCTCGCCGCGACCGTTGTGATCCCCCTTCGATCAAGACCGCGTGCCCAGCTCCCGAACAAGCGGCTCCCCGAGGAGCCCGGTCGGGCTGCGGACCGCGCTCGGCAGACCTGCCGCCAACCCGATGTGGTTGGCTCCGAACCACACCGGCGCAGCCGGCATCTCGCTGCAGAGGACCTTTGCCGCCTCGGTGTACACGCCGCGCCGAGCCCGCTCGTCCGGAGTCGCTCGCGCCCTCGCCAACAGATCGTCGAAGGCCTGGTTCCTGAACATGGTGTAGTTGTCCAGGCTGCCTCCCGCGAACAGCGGTCCGAAGATCGATTCCGGCGAGGGGTAGTCGGCCGGCCACGCCAACCGGAAGGGGCCGTCGGCCTTCCCTTCGGCGAGGAAGTCGAGGTAGAGCTTGAACTCCTGCGGCTGCAGCGTGGAGTCGAGCTTCAGCGCCGACTTCCACTGGCCGGCAACCTTCTCGAGCCAGGCCTGGTGTCCCGAGGCCCCGTCGTTGAAGTACACGGTGAGCTTCGTGGCCGCGGGGTCGACCCCGGCGGCCTGCAGGGCGGTGCTGGCCCCGCGGGCGTCGACTTTCGCCTTGATCGTGTCGGGGCAGGCGGCGCCGCGGGCGGCGCGCCCGGCGCTACCGGGAAGGAACCCCGTGGCAACCTCGCGCGTCCCGGCGAGCAGGGTGTCGACGATCTCGCTACGGTCGAGCGCCAGCGACAGCGCCCGGCGGACCTCCGGCTTGTCGAACGGGGGCCGCGTCACCGGGAATCCGAGATACGAGAGCAGGCCGTTGGAGCGGTTCTCGATCCTGAGCCCCCGCACGCGGCCCGGCGCGATCCTGTTCACCGGCACGTCGGCGACCTGCACCGCCTTCTCCTCGAGGAGCTTGTAGCCGGCCTCGAGGTCGGGCACCGTCTTGAAGACGATCTCGTCGGCATAGCCGGCTCCATCCCGGCTGTGAACGGAGCTCGTCCTCGAATAATCCTTCGCCCGGACCAGCCGCAGATCCTGGCCACGCTGCCACGGAGCCGCCATGGCGTAAGGTCCGTTGCAAACCGGCGCCATGGCGAAGGCGTCCGCGCCTTTCGCAACCTCGTCCTTCGGCACCACCGAGCCGGCCGCCGGGTGAGCCAGCACCGCCGGCAGCTCGGCGAACGGCTCCGCCAGCTCCACCTCGAGCGTGCGAGGGTCGAGCGCCTTCACGCCGGCGAGCGTTTGCGACCGCCGCTCCCGCAGATCCTTGTAGCCGGCCACGCGCTCGAAGAAGAAGTACTGGTCGGAGCTCGTGTCGGGGTGGACGAAGCGCGAGATCGAGTAGACGTAGTCCTCCGCGGTGATCTCACGCCCGTTGTGGAACCTCGCCCCGGCCCGCAGCTTGAAGGTCACCTTCTTGCCGTCCAGTGCAACCTGCCACGATTCGGCAACCCCCGGCCGCAGCGCCCCCGTCCGCGGGTCGGCGGCGACGAGCGGGTCGCACAGTGCCGAGAGCACCAGCAGGCCGGGCCGCTCCCCCGCCCGATCGGCATCCGACGTCCGGGACGGGTCGATCGACTTGGGCTCGAGGATCGCCACGGTGAGCGTCCCACCGGCGCGGGGCCGCGAGGTCTCGGCGCCGTCACCCGAGGCATCGCAGGCGGCCAGCGTGAGCGCGCAGAGCGCCACCACGGCGAGGGTCCTGGATCTGAGGTGGGTTCCGGCGTCGGTCAACCGGCGGAATCTACCATCGGGTCGAGGCTCGCAAGCGGCTCTCACCTTGGATGTGCCAGCCGGAGCAGGAGGCGCCCGAACACATCCTGCGCCGGTTCGCCCTCGATGCGGATCTTCCCGGGCCGGTAGGCGTAGTGGCGGACGCTCTTCCATAAGGGCACCGCGGGCATCAGCTCGCAGGCCGCTGCCTCGGCCTGCTCGAGGAGGCGCTCACGCTCCTGCGGCTCCCCCGACGCCTGAGCGCGGGCGAGCAGGCGGTCGAGCTCGGCGTCCGAGAACCCGAGCGGGTTGGCCGGCCCCCCGGTGCCGGCCACGCTGGAGAGCAGGCGGCCGGGAACGGGAATGTCGGGCCCGGCGGTGAGCAGCCACCCTGCCGCCGCTCGATCGGCCAGCGAGGCCTGAAGGGCGGGATCGTCGACCACCTGGGCAGCCACGTCGAGCCCCAGGACTTCCTCGATCTGGACCTGCAGCGCCTGGGCCACAAGGCGTCCAACCCCCGACGCCGGGACGACCAGCGGGAGGCGCACGCCCGTCGTGGCGATGTCTCCGAGTGCCTGCTTTGCCCGTTCGGGCTCGGCCACGATCTCGGCAGACGTCGCGCAGCCCGAGGTCCCTCCCGGCCCGGCGAGCCAGCGGAGCGCGGGTTCCCGCCGGTCGCCGAAGGCCGCGTCGACGATCGCCAACCGGTTGATCGCCAGCGAGACGGCACGGCGCAGGCGGGGGTCGTTCACCGGCGGCTTCGCGGTGTCGAAGGCGAGATAGGTCACCTCGAGAGTGCCGCGCCGCAGCACGCCGACGCCCTGGGGAAGGCCCCCGCCGGCCCGCCCCTCGGGCAGCGCGGCGACGTCGACCTCGCCGCGCTCGAATGCCTCGTACGCCTCGTCGACCGAGTCGAATCCCCGGACCGCAATCCGGGCCGGCGCCGGCGACGACCCATCGACGCCGCCCGGCCACCATTCGAGCAGCGCGTCCTGCTCCCCGGGCGCGGCGCGGAAGCGGTAGGGGCCGGAGCAGACGGGCCGGCGGTTGAAGCCCTCGGGGTCGCGGATCGATGCCGAGACCGAGACGGGGACGAGGGCCGGGTGCGCAAGGATTGCCGGCAGATCCGAGAGCGGCTGGGTCAGCTCGATCTCCACGGTCCGCGGCCCCGTTGCCCGGACGCCCTCCAAGCGGGGAGACGCGCCGGCCTGGAGCTCGGCGAACCCGGCGACGGGCTGGAGCAGGTGCGCCCAGGGCGAAGCGGCCTCGGGGCGCGCCACCCGCGTCAAGCTCTCGACGACCGCGTCGGCGTCGACGGGCCTCCCGTCGGAGAAGCGGATCCCCTCGCGCAGGCGCAGGGTCATGCGGCGGGCTCCCTGGGCAAGATCCCACCGGTCGGCCAGGTCGGCGCGGGGCGTGCCGTGCTGGGGGTCGAGCGACAGCAGCCCCTGACACGCGGTGGCCAGCAGGGTCATGGCGCCATCGCTCGTCGCCCGGGCAGGATCGAGCGGCACGAGGTCGGCCAGCCCGACCGTCACCTGACCGCGCACCCGGGGGCGGCTTCGTCCCCGCTCCGGGAGCAGGCCGCACCCGGCCAGCACGACGACGAGCACCGAGACGGCCACAGCCCGAAGCCCTCGGGCACGCGCCGCCCCCGCGTGGCCCGGCGTCAAACGCTCAGACGACGCTGCGCGGGCGGGCGAAGTGACACGCGGCCAGGTGCCCCGTCTTGTGCTCGGCGAGCGGAGGCTCCTCCTCGGCGCACACCTTCGGCACCGGCCGCTGGTCACGCCCCACCGGGAGGATGTCGACCGTGCCGGACTCCCCAAGCTCCTGGGCGAGGAAACAGCGGGTGTGGAACCGGCAGCCCGATGGGGGGTTGATTGGGCTTGGAACGTCCCCCCGGAGGATGATCCGGCGCCGCCGGCGCTCCTTGGCCGGATCCGGGATCGGGACCGCCGAGAGCAGCGCCTGGCTGTACGGGTGGAGCGGCTCGCGGTACAGCGTGTTGCGGTCGGTCTTCTCCACGATCTTGCCCAGGTACATAACCCCGACGGTGTCGCTGATGTGCCGCACGACGGAGAGATCATGGGCGATGAAGAGGTAGGTGAGCCTGAGCTCGCGCTGGAGGTCCTCGAGCAGGTTGATGATCTGCGCCTGGATCGAGACATCGAGCGCGCTCACCGGTTCGTCACAGACGATCAGCTTCGGCGACAGCGCCAGCGCCCGCGCGATCCCGATCCGCTGCCGCTGCCCGCCGGAGAACTCGTGCGGATATCGGTTTCCATGCTCCGGATTGAGCCCGACCCGCTCCAGCAGCTCGGCCACCCGCTGCTGCCCGCGGTCGCGCCACAGGCCGTGGATCTTGAGCGGCTCGGCGACGATGTCCCTGACGGTCATCCTCGGGTTCAGCGAGGCGTACGGGTCCTGAAAGATCATCTGCATGTCCCGCCGGAGCACGCGCAGGCGCTTGCGGTCCAGACCGGTGATCTCCTCGCCCTCCAGCCGGATGCTGCCTTCGGTGGGCTCGATCAGCCGGAGAACGCAGCGAGCACTCGTCGACTTCCCGCACCCCGACTCCCCCACCAGCCCGAAGGTCTCGCCCTGCCGGATCGACAGGCCGATGCCGTCGACGGCACGCACCAGCCCCGCGGTCCGCCGCAGCAGGATCCCCTTCGTCACCGGGAAGTGCTTCACGAGCCCCTCGACCGTGAGCAGCGCATGGGCCGCCTGCGGCGGTGGGGCCTCCGCCTGCTTTACCTGCACCATCAGCCCGCCGATGCCTCGTCGACGGCGGGGGCCTCCGCAGGGTCTGGCGCCGCGACCTTCTCCGCCACAAGCTCGGCCGGCGGGCGCCAGTCGGGCCCCTGAGCGAAGTGGCAGGAGGCAACGTGGCCCGCCGCGCCGACCGGCCGCAGATCCGGATACCCCTCGGAGCAGACCGGCTGGAGGAACCGGCAACGCGGGTGGAAGGGGCAGCCCGACGGAGGATGGATGAGCGACGGCGGGGCTCCCCCGATGGGCAGCAGGCGCTCCTTGCGCTCCAGGTCGAGCCGAGTGATCGAGGTCATCAACCCCCAGGTGTAGGGGTGCTTGGCCTCGAAGTAGATGTCGTCGCAGCTCCCCATCTCGGCCACGTGCCCCGCGTACATGACCATCACCGAGTCGGCGACGCCGGCGACGACCCCGAGATCGTGGGTGATCAGCAGGATGGCGGCGTTGAACTCGTCCTTCACCCTGAGGAGCACGTCGAGGATCTGGGCCTGAATGGTCACGTCGAGTGCGGTCGTGGGCTCGTCGGCGATGATCAGATCCGGGTCGAGGGCAACCGCCATGGCGATCATCGCACGCTGGCGCATCCCGCCCGAGAACTGGTGGGGGTAGTCGCGGGAGCGCTGCTCCGGCCGCGGGATCCCGACCAGGTCGAGGAGGGACACCGCCCGCTCCCAGGCCTCGCGTTTCGGCGTCTTCTTGTGCACGCGGAACACCTCGGCGATCTGATCGCCCACGGTGAACACCGGGTTGAGGGCGGTGAGGGGGTCCTGGAAGATCATCGCGATCCGGTTCCCGCGCAGGCGACGGAGGGCATCCTCCTCCAGTTTCCGCAGATCCTGACCCTTGAAGCGGATCTCGCCCGAGACGATCCGCCCGTGCGGCCGCGGGACCAGGTTGAGAATCGACAGCGCCGTCACCGTCTTCCCGCACCCCGACTCACCGACGATGGCGAAGACCTCGTTGGGAAAGACCTCGAAGCTGACCCCGTCGACCGCCTTGACCACGCCGTCGTCGGTGCCGAACTGGACCCGCAGGTCAAGCACCTCGAGCAAGGGGCTGCGAGCCTCCGGCTGGACCCCGGTCACGCTCGAACCCTGGTCTGCTTCGGGTCGAAGGCGTCGCGTAGTCCATCGCCGATGAAGTTGACCGCGAGGGCGATCATCATCAGGAACAGGCCCGGCATGTAGAAGAGCCAGGGCCGGGTCTGGGCGGCGGTGACGCCCTCCGCTACCAGCCGGCCCAGCGAGGTATCCGGCGGCGCAATGCCAAATCCCAGGAACGAGAGCGCGGTCTCGGTGAGGATTCCTTGCGCCACCACGAGGGTGGCGCCCACGATGATCGGCCCGAGGCTGTTGGGAACGAGGTGCCGCACGATGATCCGGGCGTCGGACGCGCCGGCAGCCCGCGCCGCCTCGACGAACTCCCGCTCGCGCAGCGAGAGGAAGACCCCGCGCACCACCCGGGCGAGGCCCATCCAGAAGAACGCCGCGATCAGGAGCGCAATCGCGATCCAGTTGCCGTTCTGGCCGCGGAATTTCGCCGCGACGACCAGGAGCAGCGCGAGTGCAGGAATCGTGAGGAACAGATCGGTGAGCCGCATGAGCGCCGCGTCGAGCCAGCCCCGGAAATAGCCGGCCAGCGCGCCGATGGTGGTGCCGATCGCCGTCGAGAGCAGGGAGACGAGCAGGGCGACGATGATCGACCGCCGCGCTCCGCGCAGCACCTGCGCAAAGGTGTCGTGGCCGATCGAGTCGGTCCCGAAGTAGTGCTTCAGCGAGGGCGGCTCCGAGAGCGCGGTCGGGTCGAGATGGTCGTACCGGTAGGGGGCGATGCTCTGACCGAAGAACGCCATCCCGAACAGAACGACCAGCACGAGCAAGCTTGCCATGGCGAGGCGATGATGGAGGAATCGTCCGAGGATGAGCTGCCATTGCGCCCGAGCTTCGCCGACCAGCTCCTCCAGCTCCCCTTGGGCCTGCGCCGCCGGGAGTCCGATCGGGGCCGCAGCTTGTTCACGCATAGCGGATCCTCGGGTCCAGGTATCCGTACAGCACGTCGGCGATCAGGTTGAACACCACGACCATGACCGCCGTAACGAGGAGCCAGGCCTGCACCACGTTGACGTCGCCGATCCGAAGGGAGTCCACCAACAGCCGGCCCATTCCCGACCAGCCGTACACGGTCTCGGTGATCACCGCGCCGCCGATGATCCCTGCAAAGTCGATCGCAATGATTGTCGTGAGCGGGATCAGGGCGTTGCGAAGCGCGTGGCGGAAGACGACGGCGCGTTTGGGCAGGCCCTTGGCGCGTGCAGTTCGCAGGTAGTCGGCGCTGAGCACCTCGAGCATGCTCCCGCGCTGGTACCGGCTCCACCCGGCGACGTTGATGAGGATGAGGGTGATGCTCGGCAGCAGCAGGTGTCCGAGGCGGTCGGCCCAGATGCCCAGCGTCGACCCCACCAGATTCGGCGACTGCTCACCCACGGTGAAGAAGACAAGCTGTCCCAGCCACTGATTCACGCGGATGCCCAGATCCTTCAGCACCGCGGCGAGCCAGAAGACCGGCATGGAGAAGAAGAGGAAGGCCAAGAACGTACCGGCATAGTCGAAGCTGCTGTACTGCCGCATCGCCTGCACGACACCGACGGCGGCGGCAATGATCGCCCCCAGCACTGATGCGGCCACCACCAACCGCAGGGTGACGGCGAGGTGCCGCTTGATCCGCTCGCCGACCGGCTCGTTGGTGCCCGACGACCGACCGAGGTCGCCGCGGACGATTCCCTTCACCCAGATCCCGTACCGGACGATTGCCGGCTTGTCGAGGTTCAGCTGGCGCTCCCGCAGCTTGATCACCTGCTGCGAGATCCCGGGCCGGAGCCGAAGGTCGCCGATGGGATCGGTCGTCGTCGCCACGAGCATGAAGACCACGAAGCTCGACACGACGACGATCGGGATCGAGATCGCCAGCCTGCGAAGCACGAAGGTGACCATCCGCCTTCCTAGATGGTAGGCCCGACGCGGGCCCGGGGGCCTCGACCGGCCCCCGGGATGCGCATGGCGTCCTCCTCAGGAGGCTCCGGCGCCCGGCGTTAGGATGCGGTCGCCTTCAACCCCCACTCCGGGGAGTTCCAGAAGATCCCCTCGGAAGTGGTGTTGTCCTTGATGTTGGCGTATTTGTTGGAGTAGGCAAGGATGCCAACGGGCCGCTGGAAGATGGGAATGTTGGGCAGATCCTCCCACATCGCCTGGTCGACCTCGTTCAGCATGGCGAAGCGCTTATCCTGGTCGACCTCCGCTCCCGACAACCTGCTGAGGCGGTCGACCCCCGGGTTGCCGTACTGCCCGAAGTTCGAGTCACTGCCGGTCGTGAAGATCTGGTGGAGCCCCGAGGCGGGGAACGGCGTGCCTACCCAGGCGAACAGCAGCAGGTCGAAGTCGCCCTGGCTGCCCACCTTGCCGGTCGAAAGGGGGTCGCCGTACGGGTCGATCTTGATCTCGATCCCGGCTTCCTTGAGCTGGTTCTGGACCAGTTGGGAGAGCTGCTCGCGCTGGGGGTTCGGCTGCTTGTAGCGGATCCGGAACGACGCCCGCTTGCCGTCCTTGGCGTAGACGCCGTCGGCACCCTTCTTGAAGCCGGCCTTCTCCATCGCCGCAGTCGCCTTGGCCACGTCTCGCTTGGCGTACTCCTTGCCGTGGGCCTCGTAGCCCTTCTGGCCGTTCACGAAGATCCGGTTGTCGAGTCGCTTCGCCCTCGGCGAGATGGGCTTCATGAGGGCGTTGACGATCGCGTCCCGATCGATCCCGTAGGTGATTGCCTGGCGAACCTCCTTGATCGCCAGCAGCTCGTTCTTGAAGTTGAAGTCGATGTGCTCCCAGGTGGGCCCAAAGTTGACGTCCATCGTCACGCCGGGAATGGCCTGAATCTGCTGCACCACGTCGACCAGCGGGTCCGGGTAGATGAGCTGCACCTCATCGTTGCGCAACGCGTCGGTGTGGGTGGCGACGTCGGGAATCGCCCGGAAGATGATCGTGTCGAGCCGCGGCTTCTCGCCCCAGAACTTGTCGTTGCGGACCAGGGTGGTGTGGTCGCCCCTCACCCACTCTTTCACCTTGTAGGGTCCGCCGGAGATCCCGGGATCGCTGTCGAAGCCCGTGTTCCAGGCCTCGGTCAGATTCGCGTTGCGCTGCTTCGCGATATGCACCGGCGGCATCGGGTCGCCGAACAGCCCCTCGAACTCGGCATACGGCTCCGCGAACGTGGCGCGCACGGTCTTGCCGTCGACCTTCTCGAACTTGGTGATGAGGTCGTACCCGCTGGTGCTCGCACAGTCGGCTTTCGCATCCTTGCCGCTGCACATGTTGTAGTTGTACTCGAAGTCATCGGACGAGATCGGGGTTCCATCCTCCCAACTGGCGTCCTTCTTGATCTTCCACTCGACGGTGAAGGGATCTTGCGAAAGCACTTTGGCCGGGCCGTCGAGCACGTAGGGCTCCAGCGTGAAGTCGGGCTTGGTGATGTAGGCGTACGGCCACACCTGGCGCATGATGTTGCGCAGCTCCAGCAGGTTGTCCTTGGAGGTGAGGTTGTTGAAGCCGGTCTGCTCCTGATCCTGCGCGTAGGCGATCTGCCCGCCCGCTTTGAGCTCCCCGGCGGTTCCGCCGCCGCCCGTTGTGGTCCGCTGGCACCCAGCGGCGATGAGCACCAGCGACGTGACGAATGCCCCCAGGATCGCGCCCTTGGACCTGTTCACGGCAACACCTCCACGATGAAGACCACGGTTCCCGAAAGCAGAAAGACCTGCTCGTAAAGGCGCGCGGCCATCCTCCTCTCCTCAGCCCCCGTCAAGGCTTTCTTGTGTGGATCGCCATTCCTACTTCAGTCGCAGCGCAAGCAGAATCGTCGTGATCGTGAAGACGACAGCGCAGACGATCGTGATGCGGTCGAGATTCTTCTCGACGATGGTCGATCCGGAGAGACCCCCGCCCATACCGCCGCCGAACATCTCAGACAGCCCACCGCCTCGACCGGCGTGCAGGAGGATGAACGTGATCAGCAAAAGGGCCGCGATGATGTGGAGCCCAACGAGAACGGCGGTGATTTCCAACCTCCGCTGGTGAACAAAAACCTCAGAAAGTGTAACACTGCAGCGTTTGCGACATGGGCGATCGCCCGTGCCAGCCGCCTCAGCGGCCGTATCGCACGATACGAGCGAACTCTTCGGGGTCGAGACTCGCCCCGCCCACCAAAGCGCCGTCGACGTCGGGCTGCTCCATGACTGGCGCCATGTTGCCGGCCTTGACGCTGCCGCCGTATTGGATCCGCATCTCGTCGGCCGCGTCGCCGGCAGATTCGCGCACCACGTTGCGGATCAGCGAGATCACCGCCTGGGCGTCCTCGGGGGTGGCGTTCCTGCCGGTTCCTATCGCCCAGATCGGTTCGTAGGCGATCACGAGTCTTGCGATCTCGGGCGGCTTCACCCCGGCCAGCCCCGCCCGAACCTGCCCGTCGACCTTCGACTCCGTCTTCCCCGCCTCGCGCTCGTCGAGCGTCTCGCCCACGCATATGATCGGCAGCAGGCCGTGCGCCAGTGCCGCCTGCACCTTGCGGTTCACCGACTGGTCCGTCTCGCCGAAATACTCCCTCCGTTCCGAGTGGCCGATGATCACGTAGGTCACGCCGAGCTTCGTCAGCATTCCCGGCGAGATCTCGCCGGTGTACGCGCCGGACTCCTCCCAGTGCATGTCCTGTGCACCGACGGCGATGTCGAGATCGGCCCCGTTGACGGTGGTGACCACGGTGCGGAGAGCGGTGAACGGTGGGCAGAGGACGATCTCCACCCGGTCGTAGTCGCGATCCGAGAGACGGCCGCGCACGTCCTCGACGAAACGCATCCCCTCGAGATGCGTCTTGTGCATCTTCCAATTGGCGGCGACGATCGGTCGTCTCATGGGCACGTCACGGGTCACATGAATGCATCAAACCGGGGGGCCTTCGGGGGGACTCCCCCGACGGAGCGCGGCCAGGCCGGGGAGCTCCTTGCCCTCCAGGTACTCGAGCGAGGCACCGCCGCCGGTCGAGAGGTGGGAGACCTGCTCGGTGAGGCCGAATGCGGCGAGGGCCGCCGCCGAGTCGCCCCCGCCGACGACCGTAAACCCCTTCGACTCGGCCACGGCCTCGGCCACCGTCCTCGTGCCGGCCGCAAACGAGTCCCACTCGAAGACGCCCATCGGCCCGTTCCACAGCACCGTCCCCGCGCCGGCGACATGGTCGGCGAACCGGCCCGCGGTGGCGGGCCCCACGTCCAGTGCCATCGCCTCCTTGGGCACCTCGTCGATCGAGACCAGGCTGGCCGAGGAATCTTCGGAGAACGAGTCGGCCACGACGAGGTCTTCGGGAAGCACCACCTCCACCCCGGCCTCCGCGGCGCTCCGGAGCGTCTCCGCAACCTCGTCGACGCGGTCGGCCTCGATCCTGGACGCTCCGACGTCGACCCCGCGGGCGGCGAGGAAGGTGTTGGCCATCGCCCCACCGATCAGGATGGCATCCGCACGAGAGAGCAGATTGCGCACCACTCCGATCTTGTCCGAGACCTTCGCGCCGCCCAGCACGACCACGTAGGGCCGCTCCGGCTTCTCCAGGAGCCGCGAGAGCACCTCGACCTCGCGCTGGAGCAGCAGCCCCGCGGCATGCGGGAGCAGCCCGGCGACCGCTGCGACCGAGGCGTGCGCCCGGTGCACCGCGCCGAAGGCGTCGTTGACGTAGGCATCTGCCAGGCCGGCGAGGCGCTTGGCGAACCGATCGTCGTTCGCCTCCTCCCCCGGGTCGAAGCGAAGGTTCTCGAGAAGTCCCAGCTCGTCCGCCGGCAGCCCCCCGAGGTCCTCGGGAGGGCCGTCGGGAGCCTCGGTCTTGCGGACCGTCATGCCCAGGACTTCACCCAGGGCTTCCGCCACCGGGGCAAGCGACAGCTCCGGCGTCGGCTTGCCCTTCGGGCGCCCCAGGTGCGAGCAGCAGATCACCGTGGCCCCGCGCTCCAGGAGGGCGCGGATGGTCGGGAGCGAGGCCCGGATGCGGTTGTCGTCGGCGACCGTCCCGTCCTTGAGGGGGACGTTGAGGTCGCATCGCAGCAGGACCCGCCGGCCCGAGACCTCCAGATCGTCGAGGGAGGGAAGCGGCACTGCTACCCGACGACGTACTTGCAGAGGTCGACGAGCCGGTTCGAGTACCCCCACTCGTTGTCGTACCAGCCGATGACCTTGACGGTGTTGCCCATCGCCATCGTCGAAAGGCCGTCGACGACCGTCGAGGCGGAGTTGCCGACGACGTCGGACGAGACGATGGGGTCCTCGGTGTAAGCGAGAATGCCCTTCAGGCGCTTCGACCCCGCCGCCTCGCGGAAGGCGCTGTTCACCTCGTCGACGGTCACCTCCCGGCCGAGGACGGCGACGAGGTCGGTCACGCTGCCGACGGGGACGGGGACGCGCATCGCCATGCCGTCCATCTTCCCCTTGAGCTCGGGGAGCACCTCGCCGGTTGCGCGTGCCGCGCCGGTGCTCGCGGGAACGATATTGAGCCCGGCAGCCCGCATGCGGCGGAGGTCGGGCGTCCCCTTGCGGGTCATCGCCACCTGGTCGTGGAGCTGCTGCTCGGTGGTGAAGGCGTGGATGGTGGTCATCACGCCCTTCTCGATCCCGAAGTTGTCCAGGAGGACCTTGGCGATGGGGACCACCGAGTTGGTGGTGCAGGACGCGTTCGAGATGATGTTGTGCGAGCTGGGGTCGTACTTGTCCTCGTTGACCCCCATCACGATCGTGATGTCGGGGTTCTTGGCGGGAGCCGAGATGATCACCTTCCTGGCGCCGGCCTGGAGGTGCTTGGCAGCCGACTCGCGGTCGGTGAAGAGCCCGGTCGACTCGACCACGACGTCGACGCCGAGGTCCTTCCACGGGAGCGCCGCCGGGTCGCGTTCCGCGAGCACCTGCAGGGAGGTCCCATCGACCTGGATCCCGTCGCCGGTCACCTTGAGGTCGGCCTCCAGCGTCCCGAGGATCGAGTCGTACTTGAGCAGGTGGGCGAGGATCTTCGGATCAGCGAGGTCGTTTGCGGCGACGATCTCGACGCCGGACTCCGCGCCACGCTTCAGCGCCGCGCGGAAGAAGTTGCGGCCGATACGGCCGAATCCGTTGATCCCCACTCGCACTGCCATCGGCACCTCCTGCCTCGATCCCCAGGGAAAGTGATGACTATATCTATATCTCCAGACGCGGCGGATTGACGACCCGCCGCCGGCGGGTAAGGCTGGGGAGCGGGGCGGCAGCTCATGGGCAACCGAACCAGGCCGGAGCTACAGGAGGTGAGGTATGAGCAATCAGGTCGTGCACTTCGAGGTGATCGGTACCGACGGAGCCGCGCTCGAGGGCTTCTACCACGAGCTGTTCGACTGGCACCTGCAGCGGGTGCCCGAGTTGGGCTACGCCACCATCGACACCCACTCGGGGAGCGGCATCAACGGCGGGATCGGAACCGTGCAGCAGGGAGAGCCGTACGTCACTTTCTACATCGAGGTGGCGGACCTCCAGGCGGCCCTCGACAAGATCGAGGCTGCCGGCGGGAAGACCATCGTCCCACCCACGTACATTCCCGGGATCGTCAGCTTCGCTCACTTTGCCGACCCCGCCGGGAACAAGATCGGCCTGGTGGGCAGCGACCCGAACCAGCAAGGACCCGGCGTGTCGGAAGGCAGCGGCGCACCGGTCTCGTGGTTCGAGGTCCTCGGGCCGAACCCGAGCGGCCTGGCCAAATTCTACGAGGAGCAGTTCGGCTGGACGCCGACGGCGAGCGACGCGCCCGGAGGCTTCGAGTACTACCAGGTCGAACCGGAGCAAGGGGGCATCGGGGGTGGCATCGGGAGCAGCCCCGACGGCCAGCCACACGTCACGCTCTACGCCGAGGTCGCTGACCTCCAGGCTCGCCTCGACACGGCGGAGTCGCTGGGTGGGAAGGCGCTCGTGCCCCCCACCACGCTCGCCGGGGTCGAGTTCGCCCAGCTCCTCGACCCTCAGGGGATGGCCTTCGGCCTCTGGAGGAACGCCGAATAGCGAGATCCCTACTCGCGCTCGACGTCGCGGTGCACGACGGTCGAGGGTAGCCCGCGCTCCTGGAGAAACCGCCCGATCTCGTCGGCGATCACGACCGAGCGGTGCTTGCCGCCGGTGCAGCCCACCGCGATCGTCAGGTAGTGGCGGCCTTCCTTCAGATACCCGGGGAGCAGGAAGCCGAGGAGATCCTTGACCTTGGTCAGGAACTCGCCCGTCCCCTCCGACCCCAGGACGTAGCCGCGCACCTTGCGATGCGTTCCCGGGAAGGGCCGCAGCTCCTCTACCCAGTGCGGATTCGGGAGGAAGCGGCAGTCGAGCACGAGGTCGGCGTCGAGCGGCAGGCCGTGCTTGTATCCGAAGGAGATCACGTTGACGGCCAGCCCGGTGCGTGGGGCCGCCTCTGCAAAGAACGACTTGACCTTGTCGCGCAGCTCGTGGACGTTCAGCTCGGTGGTGTCGATCACCACGTCGGCGGTCGCCCGCAGGCCCGACATCAGCTCGCGCTCGGCAGCGATCGCCTGCGTCACCCGGTCGGCCTCGGCAAGAGGGTGCCGCCGCCGTGTCGCCTCGAAGCGGCGCACGAGGGCCTCGTCCGAGGCCTCGAGGAACACGATCCGGTGGGCGATGCCGCGCTCCCCCAGCTCGTCGAGGGCCTTCTGCAGCTCGGGAAAGAACTCGCCCCCGCGCACGTCGACCACGAGGGCAACCTGCTTCACCTTGCTGCCCGGCCCCGACACCAGACTCGCCATCCGCCCGATCAGCGCCGGCGGCAGGTTGTCGATTACGAAGTAGCCGAGGTCTTCGAAGCACTTCGCGGCTTCGGAGCGTCCAGCCCCCGAGAGTCCGGTCACGATCGTGAACCGAGGCAGCTCGCTGCGGGTACGGCCGCTCACGTCGAATCTCCTCGCTCGGATCCCGGCTCGGTTCCCGGTGGGGCCGGCACCGGTACGGGGGCGCGTCGATCCGGGCCGGGGTCGGGCGCCCCGTTCGTCCGGGGCCTCGCAATCAGGCTCTCATGGATGCGGCCGGCCAGCTCCGATCCGATCCCCGGCACCCCGGCGATCTCCTCGGGGGACGCCTCGAGCAGGCGGCGGGCAGATCCGAAGTGGCGAAGCAGCGCCTTGCGGCGGACGGGCCCCACGCCGGGGAGGGCGTCGAGCAGGCTCTCCGTCATGCGCTTGCTCCGCCGGGTGCGCTGATAGCCGACCGCGAAGCGGTGGGCCTCGTCGCGGATGCGCTGCAGGAGGTAGAGGGCCTCGGAACCCCGCGGGATCTCACGCGGCTCGGACTCGCCGGGCACGAACACCTCCTCGAAACGCTTGGCCAGCGCCACCACCGGGATGCCCACCACCCCCAGCTCGGACATCACCTCGAGCACCCGGTTGAGCTGCCCCTTGCCCCCGTCGAGGACGATCAGCCCGGGCTGGTACGAGAAGCGGCTCGCGCGCTCCCGGGGCACTTCGCACTCCCCGAGGTACCGCGAGAGCCGCCGCCGCAGAACCTCGCCCATCGACCCGACGTCGTCCTGGCCCTCGACCGCGCGGATCTTGAACTTGCGGTAGTCCGACTTCTTGGGCATGGCGTCCTCGAAGACGACCATCGAGCCCACCACCTCGGTGGGGCCGAGGTTGGAGATGTCGAAGCACTCGATCCGCAGCGGCGCCTCCGGCAGGTCGAGGGCGTCCTGCAGCGCCGACAGCGCCCGCGAGCGTGCGGCGAAGTCGGCCGCCCGCTTGAGACGGTTCTGCGCGAACGCCTCGCGGGCGTTGGCGGTGACGGTTTCGAGCAGCCGGCGCTTGGCGCCCCGCTGCGGCACTCGGATCGACACCCGCGATCCCCGCGCCTGGGCCAGCCAGACCTCGATGACGTCGGCCGACGCCGGGGTCATCGGCACCAGCACGTCGCGCGGGACGCTCTCGGCGTCGGCGTAGAGGTTCTCGAGGAACGAGGCGAGCAGCTCGGGCTCGGAGAGGACTTCGACGCGGTCGACGATGAATCCCTTGCGGCCGACCACCCGCCCCGCCCGCACGAAGAACACCTGGAACGATGCCTCGAGCTCGTCGCCCACGAACCCGACCACATCGAGGTCCTCGGGCCGCTCGGTCACCATCTCCTGGCGCTCCACCACCCGCCGCACCGCGGTCAACCGATCGCGGAGCCTCGCCGCCTGCTCGAACTCGAGCCCCGCCGCGGCGTCGCGCATCTTCGCCTCGAGGTCACGGACGACGGCGTCGCGGTCGCCGTCCATGAAGGCGCAGAATCTGGCCACGATCTCCCGGTGCTCCTCGCCGGATACGGCCCCCACGCACGGCCCCGAGCAGCGCCCGATGTCGTAGAGGAGGCAGGGTCGGTTGGCCCGGCGGGCCCGGTCGAACACGCCCTGGCTGCACGACCGGATGGGGAACACCCGCAGCAGCAGGTCCAGGGTGTCGCGGATGGCATAGGCGTGGGCGAAGGGCCCGTAGTACCGGACCCCCTTGCGCTTGCGCCCTCTGGTCACCAGGGCCCTGGGCACCTCCTCGTTCAGCGTGACCGCGAGATACGGATACGACTTGTCGTCGCGGTAGCGGACGTTGAAGCGCGGCTGGTGCTCCTTGATGAGCGTCACCTCGAGTTGGAGGGCCTCGACCTCGGTCGCGGTGACGATCCATTCGACGGAGGCGGCCTCGCCGACCAGTCCCCCCACCCTCGGATGCTCCTGGGTGCCGAAGTAGCTCGGGACGCGGTGGCGGAGGGTCTTCGCCTTGCCGACGTAGAGCACCCGGCCCCGAGCGTCGCGGAACAGGTAGACGCCGGGGGTGTCGGGTATCTGGCCGGTCCTCGGCCGCCAGGAACGCTCCGTCGCTGCCACGATGAGCCCATTGTTGCCGAAGTTTGCGCACCCGCCGCCGCTTGGCGGCGTCCACCGCAACCTTCGTCGGTTGTCACCGGGCGCTGCTTTCATAACAGCAATGGGCCCCGACGTTGCCTGCTCCCGACTCGCCCGCAGTCAGCAGGGTCTGGTCACCGCCTCGCAGGCGCTCCAGCGCGGACTGTCGCAACGGACCGTTCAGCGCCGGGTCACATCGGGAGCCTGGGAGAAGCTGCTACCGGGTGTGTACCGGCTGCCCGGTGCTCCTGCCTGATGGGAGCAACGCCTCATGGCGACGTCGCTCTGGGCCGGCGAGGCGGCGGTGATCTCCCATCGGTCGGCCGCCGCCCTCCTCGGACTCGACGGCTTCGAGGCCGGGCCCGTCGAGATCTCAACGGCGCGGCCCGTACACGGAAGGGCCGCTGGGGTCGTCATCCATCGCGTGCGACGCCTGGACCGGGTGGACGTCATGACCGTCCGCGGGATCCGGCTGACCGAGCCGGGCCGCACGCTCCTCGATCTGGGTGCCGTGGCGCCGGCGTCTCTCGTCGAGCGGGCCATGGAGTACGCACTCCGGCGGGGGCTCACGAGCCTTTCGAGGTTGCGCTGGACCCTTGGCCGGGCTGGGGGCCAAGGACGCCCCGGAACGGCGCTGCTACGGTCGCTGTTGGAGGAGCGGGGGCAGTCCGCGCCCGCCGAGAGTGCCCTCGAGGTGGAGGTCATACGGCTGCTGCGTCGCGCGGGCTTGCCGGAACCCGTCCGGCAGCGCGAGGTTCGTAGCGGAGGCCACGTCATCGCCCGCGTCGACCTCGCGTACGTGGACCAGAGGATCGCGATCGAGTGCGACGGCTATCGGTACCACTCGGGGAGAGCGGCCTGGCAACGAGACCGGGACCGCCTCAACGCCCTGGGGGATCTTGGTTGGAGGGTGATGCACGCTACCAAGGCAGACGTCGGGGAGCGGCAGGATGCATTCGCGGCCCGCGTCCGGCGAAGCTTGAGCGCAGGACGACGCCAGGCGACGCCGAACGCGCAAGCCTCGGAAACGTGCGGTCAGGCGGTGTAGTGCTGCAGCACCTTCATCGCGTAGTAGCCGATCGGGAGTGCCACCAGCAGCGAGTCGATGCGGTCGAGCAACCCCCCGAATCCGGGCAGCAGCCCACCGGCGTCCTTCACGCCGAACCCGCGCTTCACGAGCGACTCGATGAGATCGCCGTAGAGGGCGGCGAGCGCGACCACGGCGGGGAGCACGATACGGGTGGCGGAGCTCCACTCGGCCGGGGTGGCGAACCCCATGATCGAGAATCCGACATACGCCCCGACGAGGTTTCCCGCCGCCCCCGCCCAGGTCTTGTTCGGGCTGACGCCGGTGGCGAGCCGCGGGCCGCGCAGCAGCTTGCCGAGCGTGAACGCGAAGACGTCCGAGAGCGCGACCGCGAATCCGAGCAGCAGGAGGATCGCGGCGCCCTCGTCCTCGGTGCGCTGGATGAGCACGAAGTAGGAGAGGAACATCGGGATCCACAGGTAGCCCAGCACCATCGCGGCCAGCTGGAGGAGCTCCCCGTACGGCGTCCGGCTCTCGTCCGGGCCCCGGGCGAGGCGGACCAGCGGCAGCAGGGCCGCGAGGGCGAAGAATCCGAGCGGAAGGAAGAGAAAGAAGCGCTGCCCCCACCAGGCGGTCACCCCGAGGCCGAACACGCCGTAGGCGATGAGGAGGCCGGCGTAGACGCGGGCGAGCCGAACGAGCCCAGCGTATTCCCGCAGGGCCTGCACGGTCATGAATACCACCAGCGCAAGGGCGGCCGCCCCGCCGGTCAGCACCGCGGCCGTGAACACCGGGGCCATCACCGCCCACGACGACAGCCGCTGGAACAGGGGCGAGTCCGGACGGGGACGCCCGCGTTCGAGGATCAGGATCAGCAGCAGTGCCGCCGCCAGCACGGCCCCCGCCCGGAGTCCGGTCGGAGCGAACAGTGCATGGTCGAGCGGGTTGTGCGGCACTCGGGTTCAGCGCCGGCGAAGGGCCGAAAGGCCGGCGGCGAGGCGCTGGGCGATCGTCACTGCCGCGCCGGCCGCGGCGATCCACGCCGCCCAGGTGAGGACCACGAGTCCGATCGGCACCGCCAGCAGCGAGGCGGCCGAGAGCAGCACCATCCGGTCGGCCTTGCCCATGATCCCGGCATAGACCCGCGGGCCGCCGGCCGCCTTCGTGGCGACGCCCACCTGGGACGATAGGTAAGCGAGCACGAGGGCCGCCAGTGCCGGGAACATGCCGGCGGCGAAGCCGAGCCCGACGAACCACGCCGCGTCGGAGACCCGGTCGGCAAGCTCGTTCAGCACCTCGCCGAAGGGGCGAGCCGTGCCAGCTTCGCCGGCCACCATCCCGTCGAGGGCGTTCAGCGCCGTCCGGCCGATCGCCAGCACCGGGACGACGAGCAGCAGCCAGCGCCTCTGAACCCCACCGGCCAATCCAGCCCCTCCCGCGAGCGAGGCCACCACCCCCGCGAGGGTCAGGGTGTCGGCGGAGACGCCGTGCCGGACGCACCACCGGCTCGCCCCGGCGAGCCGCCGGCGGAAGGCCGGCTTGATCGCGTAGATCCCCATGCCGTGTCCCGCCGTCGGGAGGGCCGGCTGCGCCTCAGGCCCCGGCCTCGAGCGCGGCCACCGCGTCGTGGAGCCGCTTGGTCAGCGCCTCGGGGTCGTTGCCGGGCTCCGGGTGCACGAGAGCGCCGAAGCGGACCTCCACCCGCCCGGGCTTCGGCATCGTAGCCCCCTTCGGCATGATGTTGTGCGCCCCACGGATGTGGATCGGCACTGCGGCACACTTCGTCTCGAGGCAAAGATGAGCGGCCCCGCGCTTGAAGGCGGCCAGCCCGCCGGTGGTCGAGCGGGTGCCCTCGGGGAAGATCAGCACGTTCCACCCCCGGCGAAGGCCTTCCTTGCAGCGCTCGAGCCCGGCCTGCGAGCCCTCGTGGCGCTCGAAGGGGATCGTGCCGAGCGCCAACGAGGTGAGGGCTCCGAGCATCCGTACCTTGTAGAAGTAGTCGGCCGCCGCGGCCACGATCGTCCGCTGGCGGATGCGGTGCGGGAGCGCGGTCAGGATGACGGGGCAGTCGAAATGCGAGGTGTGGTTCGATACCAGCACCACCGGCCCCCGCACCTCCTTCAGGTGTTGCTTCCCGCGGCAGTCGATGCGGGCGAACGCGCGGACGATCGGGAACAGCACCAGCTCCTGGAGATCGCTGCGCAGCCCACGCACCGGCCCCGACATGGACCAGTCGAAGGGCTCGACGAGGCGCCGCGGGCGGTAGGTGCGCTCGAGCTGAGGCTTGGGGCGCTTTCCCATCAGCCCACCGCTCGCGAGGCTTCGGCCGGGAGGACCGACCGCAGGAACCGCCCGGTGTAGGAGCGCTCCGCATCCGCAACGGCCTCGGGAGGCCCCTCCGCCACCACCTGGCCGCCGCGCCCCCCTCCGTCGGGACCGAGGTCGATGATCCAGTCGGCGGTCTTGATCACGTCGAGGTTGTGTTCGATGACCACGACCGTGTTCCCCTTGGCGACCAGCCCGTCGAGCACGCGCAGGAGCTTGGCGATGTCCTCGAAGTGCAGCCCGGTGGTGGGCTCGTCGAGGATATAGAGCGTGTTGCCGGTGGCCCGCTTGGCCAGCTCGGAGGCGAGCTTCACCCGCTGGGCCTCGCCGCCGGACAGGGTGGGCGCGGGTTGCCCGAGCCGGATGTAGGCGAGGCCGACGTCGTAGAGCGTCTGCAGATGACGGGCGATGGGCGTGATCGGCCGGAAGAGCGCGAGGGCCTCCTCCACGCTCATGCCGAGCACCTCGGCGATGGTGCGTCCCTTGTAGCGAACCTCGAGGGTCTCCCGGTTGTACCGCCGTCCCTTGCAGACCTCGCAGGTGACGTACATGTCGGGGAGGAAGTACATCTCGATCTTGATCTGGCCGTCCCCCTGGCAGTTCTCGCAACGCCCGCCCCGCACGTTGAACGAGAAGCGGCCCGGTCGGTAACCGCGCACCTTCGCATCCGGGGTCTCGGCGAAGAGCCGGCGGATGTGGTCGAAGACCCCGGTGTACGTGGCGGGGTTGGATCTCGGGGTCCGTCCGATCGGCGACTGGTCGATGTCGATGACCTTGTCGACGTGGTCGAGCCCCTCGATCCGCCGGTGCCGGCCGGGAAGGATCTTGGCGGCGCGGTGCAGGTGGCGGTGGACTGCCCGGTAGAGGATCTCGTTGACCAGCGTGGACTTCCCCGACCCCGACACGCCGGTGACACAGGTCATCAGGCCGGCCGCAAACCGCACGTCGAGGTTCTTGAGGTTGTGCTCTCGGGCGCCGCGAACCACGAGCCACCGGCCGTCCGGGCGGCGGCGGTCGCTCGGCAACGGGATCGCCCGCCGCCCCGAGAGGTACGCCCCGGTCAGCGACCACTCGTGGGCGAGCAGGCCGTCCACGTCACCCGCGTAGACCACCTCGCCGCCGTGCTCGCCGGCGCCGGGGCCGATGTCGACCACGTGGTCGGCGGCGCGGATCGTCTCCGCGTCGTGCTCGACGACGATCAGCGTGTTGCCGAGATCTCGCAGCCGCACCAGGGTGTCGATGAGCCGGCGGTTGTCGCGGGGGTGGAGGCCGATCGACGGCTCGTCGAGGATGTAGAGCACACCGACGAGGCCGCTTCCGATCTGCGTCGCCAGCCGGATGCGCTGCGCCTCGCCGCCGGCGAGGGTCGCAGCCGCCCGGTCGACCGTCAGGTAGTCGAGCCCCACGTCGATCAGGAATCCGAGTCGGGCGTTGACCTCCTTCAGCACCCTGCGGGCGATCGCCTCCTCTCGTTCGGTGAGCTCGAGCGAGGCGAGGAAGCTCCGGGCGTCGTCGACCGACTGCCGGCAGAGCTCCCAGATGTTCAAGCCGCCCACCGTCACCGCCAACGACTCCGGCTTCAGCCTCGCCCCATTGCAGGCCGGGCACGGGATTTCCCGGAAATACTGCTCGATGCGCTCCCGGGTGTATTCGGACTCGGCCTCGGCCCGCCGCCGCTCCAACCATGGAACGACTCCCTCGAACGTCGTGTGGTACTGGCGCAGCCGGCCGTAGCGGTTGCGGTACCGGACGAACACCTCGCGGTCGCCGGTTCCGCTGAGGATCGCCTCGGCCCCCTCGGCGGCGAGGTCCTTCCACGGCGTGTTCAGGTCGAAGCCGTAGGCCTCGCCGATCGCCTCCATCATCCGCTCGAAGTACTCCAGCCGTGCTCCGGACCAGGGATGAACCGCCCCCCCGGCAATGGTTCGGTCGGGATCGGGGATCACCAGCTCCGGGTCGACCTCGAGGTGGGTGCCGATCCCGTCGCAGCGCGGGCAGGCGCCGTACGGGGTGTTGAAGGAGAAGTTCCGCGGTGCCAGCTCCTCGAAGGAGAGGCCGCAGTTGAGGCAGGCGGCGTTCTGCGAGAAGGCCAGCCGCTCCCCCGAGTCGACGAGTTCGATGGCCGCGATTCCGTTCGCCAAGCCGAGCGCGGTCTCGATCGAGTCGGTGAGCCGGCGCTCCATGCCCTCCCGGCGCACCAGCCGGTCGACCACCACGTCGATGTCGTGCGTGTAATACCGGTCGAGGCGGATCTTCTCCGCCAGGTCGATCAGCTTGCCGTCGACCTTGGCGCGGGCGAACCCCTGCTTGGCGAGGTCCTCGAAGAGGCTCTCGTACTCCCCCTTCTTGCCTCGTACCAGCGGGGCGAGGACCTGGAACCGCGTACCCGCGGCCATCGCCAGCACCTGGTCGACGATCTGCTCAGCGGTCTGGCGGACGATCGGGTTTCCACAGCGGGGGCAGTGGGGCTTGCCGACCCGGGCGTAGAGCAGCCGCAGGTAGTCGTAGATCTCGGTGATCGTCCCCACCGTCGAGCGCGGGTTGCGCGAGGCCGACTTCTGATCGATGGAGATCGCCGGCGAGAGCCCCTCGATGAAGTCCACGTCGGGCTTCTCCATCTGCCCCAGGAACTGGCGGGCGTAGGCGGAGAGGCTCTCGACGTAGCGGCGCTGCCCCTCGGCGTAGATCGTGTCGAATGCGAGGGAGGACTTGCCCGAGCCGGAGATGCCGGTGAACACGATCAGCGCGTCGCGGGGCAGCTCCAGGTGGACGTCCTTGAGGTTGTGCTCCCGCGCCCCCCGGATGACCAGGCTGCTGGCAGACGCCCCGGCGCCGTCGCTTCGCTGCACGATCGCCATTCTGCCTCATGGTGTCGAGGGGGCCACCGCGCCCCAGGGAGGCGGTGCCAAAATAGCTCGATGAGCCCAACCCTCCTTGCGGTGCTCGAGGTCGGCCTCCTCGCCGGCGGGGCGCTGGCCGCCCGGGCGTTCACCCGCTGGATCGGCCGGGAGGCGGAGCGCGTGGCGGTGCTGATGGCCGGGGTGACCGCTTGGCTGATCCTTTTCGGGATCCTGCCGTTCATGGTCTTCGCGATCTATGCCCGCTCGGTGGGCCGGTCGGGGGGCGCACCAGACGGGTGGGAGGTGCTCGTCCTCAACCTCATTCCCTTCGCGCTGGTGACCGCCCCGGTGGTCGGCTTCGTCCACGGGCTCCGGGTCTCGGCCCGCCGGGAGGCGGACCGGACCGCGCCCTGATCTCGGGCGTCAGTCCCGCGGCATCTGCCGGCCCGGCTTGGGGGTGCGCTTGGGTGCGGGCTCCGCGGGCTCAAGCGGGTGCTCCGCTCGGCGGCGGCCCATCCGCCCCTGCACGCGCTGGCCGATCAGCGCCCCCACGCCGGGCGACAGCATCGCCAGCAGGGGGACGACCCCCGGGACATATCGGCCGAGCGTGCCAAGCAGCAGCACGGAGAAGGCCAGGCCGGCCGTGCCGCCGAGTCCCATCGCCACCACCACCGGCCGGGGCGCGGCCATGCCCGTGCCGGCGAGGCGGGCGGCCGCCCAGGCCCCCAGCCAGACGCCTGCCAACCCACCGACGGCGAGCCCCAGGATCGCGAGCCCCGGCCCGAGCCGGCTCGTGGTCTGTCGGCCCGCACCACCCAGCACTGCGCCGATCGACGCGCCGGCGAGCAGGAACAAGCCGGTTGCGGCCGAGACCACCCCGAGGACCACGATCCACCGGGCGCGCGGCTCCGGCGGGGGCGAAGGCGCAACGGTGGGGTCGACGAATCGGCGGGGCTTGCGGTGCCCGTTGGTGCTGGGGTGGCCTTCAGACACGAGTCGAGCGCCCCTCCCGCGAGCAATCCCCGGAGAGGAGCAGGACGATCGGGAAGGGGAACGTTGTGGGCACTCCGGAGTTGGCTCGAAGGGCCCAGTCTACCGGGACGACGGCTGGCCCCGGGCGGGTGAGTCACGCCCGGTTCGTGCCCGGCCTCCCCCATTTGCTAGGCAGAACTGGGGACGCCCAAAAAAGCGTACATGGCCGCTGGGTTCCGTTAATCCCAATACCGAGCAGAACAGGGGTGCCCCCCGTGAAGCTGAGCCTTGCAGACGTCTATGCCCTGATCGACGCGGTCGACCTGAGGTTGACGTCCGAGCGCGCCGGGCGGAGACGCTTCCCGGGGAACAGCACGAGCGCCGGTCTCGAGTGCGAGGAGCGCATAGAGCGACTAGAGCGGCTCCGCCAGCGGCTCGACACCGAGATTCAGCACCTTCTGCTCCCCCGTTCGAAGCAGGAGAGCGACGCGCCGCTGCGGCGGTACTTTGGTCTCGTCGACGACGAACGCTGAGGGGCGGCACCCCCCCTCAGGTAAGGACCTTCAGCTCGCGGCGCAGCTCGGCGATCTCGTCTCGCAAGCGGGCGGCGTACTCGAAGCGAAGCTCCTTCGCCGCCTCGTGCATCTCCTCCTCGAGCGACTGCACCAGCCGGGACAGCTCGTCACGCGGCATCAGCAGCGCCTCGCGCCGCTCGCGTTCGCGGCGGCGCCCGCGTCCGCGGCCCTTCGGAAGAGTCGCGCCGTCGCCACTCGCCGCGAGCAGGATGTCGGTGACCTTCTTGCGGATGGTCTTCGGATCGATCCCGTGCTCGGCGTTGTAGGCCATCTGGATCTCTCGGCGGCGATTGGTCTCGTCGATCGCACGGCGCATCGAATCGGTGACCGAGTCGGCGTACATCAGCACCTGTCCCTCGACGTTGCGAGCCGCCCGGCCGATGGTCTGGATCAGTGAGGTCTCGGAGCGCAGGAACCCTTCCTTGTCGGCATCGAGGATGGCGACCAGGGCGACCTCGGGGAGGTCGAGACCCTCGCGGAGCAGGTTGATGCCGACGAGCACATCGAACTCGCCGAGACGGAGCTCGCGCAGGATCTGGATGCGCTGGATCGTGTCGATGTCGGAATGGAGGTAGCGGACCTTGATGCCGACCTCGATCAGGTAGTCGGTCAGGTCCTCGGCCATCTTCTTGGTCAGGGTGGTTACCAGCACGCGCTGCTCGCGCTCGACCCGCTCGCGGATCTCGTGGATGAGGTCGTCGATCTGGCCCTTCGTCGGCCGCACGATCACCTCGGGATCGACCAGCCCGGTGGGGCGGGCGATCTGCTCGACCACCCGGCTCGAGACCTTCAATTCGTAGGGGCCGGGGGTGGCGGAGAGGAAGATCAGGTCGCCGACCCGTCCGATGAACTCGTCGAAGCGCAGGGGCCGGTTGTCCATCGCCGAGGGCAGGCGGAAGCCGTGCTCGACGAGCGTCTCCTTGCGGCTCCGGTCGCCCTCGTACTGCCCGTGCAGCTGGGGGACGGTCACGTGCGACTCGTCGATGATGCAGAGGAAATCGTCGGGGAAGTAGTCGAGCAGGGTGTGGGGCGGCGAGCCGGTGTCCCGGCCGTCGATGTGGCGGGAGTAGTTCTCGATCCCGTTGCACACCCCGACCTGCCGCAGCATCTCGAGGTCGTACTCGGTGCGCATCCGCAGCCGCTGTGCCTCGAGCAGCTTGTTGGACGTCTCCAGCTCTGCGAGGCGCTCCACCAGCTCCTGCTCGATCCCCTTGATCGCCCGCTGCATCCGCGCCATCGATGCCACGTAGTGGCTGGCCGGGAAGATCGTGATCGAGGGGAGCTGGTCGAGCACCTCTCCGGTGATGGGGTCGAGCCGCACCAGCCGCTCGATGGTGTCGCCGAAGAGCTCGACGCGCACGGCGGTCTCCTCGTAGGCCGGGAAGATATCGACGACGTCGCCGCGGACCCGGAACTTGCCCCGCACGAAGTTGAGCTCGTTGCGCTCGTAGGCGATATCGACGAGCTTGCGCAGCATCGCGTCCTGCGCCACCTCCTCTCCGACGGCAACCCGGAGAAGCTGCATCTCGTACTCCTCCGGCGAGCCCAGGCCGTAGATGCACGAGACGCTGGCGACGATGATCACGTCGCGGCGCGAGAGGAGCGCCGACGTGGCGGAGTGGCGCAGCCGGTCGATCTCGTTGTTGATCGAGGAGTCCTTCTCGATGTAGGTGTCGCTCGAGGGGATGTACGCCTCGGGCTGGTAGTAGTCGTAGTACGAGACGAAGTACTCGACCGCGTTCTCCGGGAAAAACTCCTTGAACTCGTTGGCCAGCTGGGCGGCCAGGCTCTTGTTGGGGGCCATGACGAGCGTGGGACGCTGCGCCCGCTCGACTGCGCCCGCGATGGTGAAGCTCTTCCCCGAGCCGGTGATGCCCAGAAGGGTCTGGCGAGCAATCCCTTCGAGCAGGCCCTCGGTGAGCTGCTCGATGGCCTTGGGCTGGTCGCCGGCGGGCGAGAACTCGGAGACGAGCTTGAAGGGCGGCATTTTGGGTCAAGTGTACGAGGGGCGGGTGACAGGAGGCCCGCGGCCGGCGTGGCCTTCTTCGGAGGAACACCTTGGGAAAGCCGAGGATCCTCAAGGGCCCGCCTCTATGCTCTGCCATCAGGAACTGAACATACGAGGAGGCCGCAGTGAGCGTCGGCAGGCGGCGAAAGCCCACGTCCACCTCCCCATTCGGCGTCGGGCGGCGCGAGAGCCACGACTCCTCATTCTTCTACTCCCGCTTCACCCCTCCGCAGCTCTCGAGCGACGAGATCGTGCACCCGCCCCTCGGGCTCGATTGGATCCGTCGGGGCGATGCGCGGCGGATGGACGAGCTCCCGCCGGCCTCCGTCGCCCTCGTCGTCACCTCCCCTCCCTACTTCGCCGGCAAGGAGTACGAGCAGGCGCTCGGCGAGGGCGGCGTACCGGCCACCTACTTCGAGTACCTCGAGTTGCTGACCGAGGTCTTCGCATGCTGCGTCGACAAGCTCGAGCCGGGAGGGCGGATCGCGGTCAACGTCGCCAACCTCGGCCGCCGGCCCTACCGCTCGCTCTCGGCAGACGTGATCGGGATCCTGCAGGACCGCCTCGGCCTGCTGCTGCGGGGCGAGATCATATGGCAGAAGGCCCGCGGCGCCACCGGCTCGTGCGCCTGGGGCTCGTTCCAGAGCCCGGCAAACCCGGTTCTCCGCGACCTGACCGAGCGCGTGGTCGTCGCCTCGAAGGGCCGCTTCAGCCGAGCCATCTCTCGCCGCGAGCGGGCGTCGATGGGGCTCCCCTCCGAGGCCTCGATGTTCACCGACGATTTCATGGAGGCGACCACCGACCTGTGGGAGATCCCGCCCGAGTCCGCCACCCGGGTCGGCCACCCCGCCCCCTTCCCGGTCGAGCTCCCCCAGCGGCTGATCGAGCTCTACACCTATCGCGGCGACCTCGTGCTCGACCCGTTCATGGGCAGCGGCTCAACCGCGATTGCCGCGCTGCGGACCGAGCGCCGCTTCGCCGGATACGACACCGATGCGTCCTACGTCGAGTCATCCAACCGCCGCGTCGACGAGGAGCGCGCACGGGTGGCGGCTCGGTCGGGGTGGCAGTCGGCTCACCCGCGCGTCGTGCTCCCCGCCCTCCCCACCGGCCAGCAGGCCGACGACGAGAGCTTCCAGGCACGGGCCGTGCGGGAAGGGCGGAAGGCCAGGGAGATCGCGCGCGCCGTCCTCGAGGACTGCGGGTTCTCCGAGATCGTCGAGGACCGCCGGATGCCAACCGGGATCGAGGTCACCTTCCTCGCCAAGGACCGCCACGGCGAGGTCTGGCACTTCGACGTCTCGGGGGCCTTCACGACCACCCGGGCGGGGCTGCGCCGCACCGACACGCTGTGGAAGGCGCTCGGAAAGGCGGGGGTTCTCGCCTCGGGCGACTTCGCCCCCCGGCCGCTGGTGCTCCTGTCCACCGACCTGCCGCACCGGGGGAGCGCCGGAGATGCCGCGCTGCGGGCCGCGCGGGGGAAGGTGTTCTTCGACGCCGTCGAGATGCTCTCACCCGAGGGCCAGGAGCGGCTCCGGCACTACGCCGCAGGCGGCGCCCACCTGAGGCCGAGCGGGGAGCTCCTGTCGCCCTCCCGAGACGACGACTCCTAGCGGGTCGCTTGGCTCCCCGGTACAGGTTGGAAAGGCAAGGAGCGGCCTCCGGCCGCGGTCCTCAATGTCGGCCCGCCACGCCTTGCTCGGCGAGCCGAGGCTTCGCCGGCAGTCCTCCATCCCGGCAGGGCCTCAGTCCGTTCGGCGCCTGCCGGGCCCAGCTTGAGGTGCGGCCCCGGTCGGTCTCGTCCCAAAACTTGACTCATTCGCGCCAACTTCGGCACCTCGAGCTGGCCTAGCCTGGTCCGGCGTCTGGCCAATTGGCGTGGATTTGCATTGCCTGGCCATCATTTTTCGTCGAGCATCTGGCGCGCCGATCGGCGGGGTGGGAGCATCGTCGTGTGGACGGTCCCCACGTGGAGCAGTTCCGCCGTGCCTACCAAGCCCTGGCCGAGCACGGTGACCTCGGGGTGTTCCGCGAGATGCTCGACCCGGGGATCGAGTCGTGGGCCTGGGACGGCGAGGGCAACTGCCGAGGGCGTGACGAGGTGATGCAGGTCATCGAGGGAGCCCTGGAGGCGGGCGTTCCCCTACGGATGTCACACTTCCTGGGGAGCGGCGACGTCTTCGTCATGGTCCCCGACCTGGATGGGTTGCCGCCTTTCTTCCCGGCCGACGCCGAAGGGCTATTCCAGGTTGTCGAGATGCGCGATGGGAAGATCGTGCGGATGAGAGACTTCGTCCGCCGGCAGGAGGCCCTGGTGGCGGCCGGCATCGCGGCCTCCCCGTAGCGGCCCGGTTCAGAAGGTCGCCCGGAACCTCCGCAGGCGGAGCGCGTTCGAAACCACCGCCACGCTCGAGAACGCCATCGCCCCCGCCGCGATCGTCGGCGAGAGCTTCCCGGCGGCGGCCAGCGGGATCGCCGCCACGTTGTAGAAGAACGCCCAGAACAGGTTCTCGCGGATCACGCGGAGGGTGCGCCGGGCCAGCCGGACGGCTCGGGGGATTGCCCTCGGGTCCCCGCCCACGATGGTGATGTCGGACGCCTCGATCGCAACGTCGGTCCCGGTCCCGATCGCGATTCCCAGGTCGGCCTGCGTCAGTGCAGGGGCGTCGTTGATCCCGTCGCCGACCATCGCCACCACCTTGCCCTCCGACTGCAGGCGGCGGACCTCGTCGACCTTCCCCGCGGGAAGCACGCCCGCGATGACGCGTTCGATGCCGAGGGAACGTCCGGTTGCCTGCGCGGTCGCCTCGTTGTCACCGGTCAGCAGGACGACCTCCAGCCCGTCGGCGATGAGCTCCTCAACGGCAGCCCGCGCCCCCTCCTTCGGCCGGTCGGCCAGAGCGACCAGCCCCCGGACCCGGCCTTCCCACCCGGCGAGCACCACGGTCATGCCCTGCGCCCGGAACTCGGCGGCGGCCTCGTCGAGCTCCGAGCAGCCCACCATGCGGTGACGGAAGAGCAGCTCGGGCTTCCCCACGACCACCTCGGTCCCGCCGACGACACCGCGCACTCCGAGCCCGGAATGCGCCTCGAAGCCCGCCACCGCCCCCAGCGACAGCCCGCGGCCGACCGCCTCCTGGGCGACCGCCCGCCCGATCGGATGCTCCGATGCGGACTCGACGGCTGCCGCACGGGCGAGGACGGTCGACTCGTCGGTGGGCCCGGCGTTCCAGGTATCGGCGATCACCTCGGTCACCGACATCCGGCCCTCGGTCACCGTCCCGGTCTTGTCCAGGACGACCGCGTCGATCTTTCCCGACTGCTCCAGCACCTCGCCCCCACGGATGAGCACGCCGAGCTCGGCACCCCGGCCGGTCCCGGCCATGATCGCGGTGGGGGTGGCCAGGCCCATGGCGCACGGGCAGGCGATGATCAGCACGGCGATCGCCGGCCGAAGGGCGCCGCCGAGGTCCGAACCGCCGGTCAGCATCCACACGGCGAAGGTCCCTGCGGCAAGGACGAGGATCACCGGGACGAAGATGCCGGCGATCCGGTCGGCGAGCCGCTGCACCGGAGCCTTCGAGCCTTGAGCCTCCTTCACCAGCCGCACGATCTGCGACAGCGCGGTGTCTGCTCCCACCTTGGTGGCCTCGACAATCAGCCGGCCCTGCTGGTTGACGGTGGCACCGAACACCTCGTCGCCCGGCACCTTGTCGACGGGCACCGACTCGCCGGTGAGCATCGCTTCGTCGACGGCGCTGTCGCCGTCTCGGACGACCCCGTCGGCCGGCACCTTCTCGCCCGGACGGACCACCATCAGATCGCCGGGCTTCACCTCCTCGACCGGCACGCCGACCTCGCGCCCGTCGTGCAGCAGCGTGGCCTCCTTCGCCCCCAACTCGAGCAGTCGCCGGATGGCGCCGGAGGTGCGCGCGACCGCGCGGGCCTCGAAGTACTTGCCGAGAAGGATCAGGGTGATGATCGCGGCGGCGGTCTCGAAGTAGACCTCGTGGTGGTGCCCGGCGAGCACGGCCCCGACGCTGAAGCCGAAGGCGGCGAGGGTGCCGACCGCGATGAGGGTGTCCATGTTGGTCTGGCCGTGGCGCGCCTTCGCGACCGCGGAGCGCAGGAAGGAGCCGCCGGCCCAGAACTGGACTGGCGTGGCGAGGATCAGGCTGAGCCAGGCGACGCGATCCATGCCGATCGCCTCGCCGAGCGGGCTCACGAGGTGGAGGAGGACCAGCGGTGCGGTGAGCACGGCCGCGACCACGAGGCGCAGCCGCAACGAGGCCAGAGGGTCGGCGCGCTCCCCCACCGACGCGGGCCGCAGCCCGTAGCCGATTTTGTGCACCGCATCGATGAGCACCTGCGGCTCGAGCCGCTCTCCGAGCGTGACCACCGCCTCCTCGGCGGCGAAGTTCACACTCGCAGCGGCGACCCCGGGCTGGCGTCTGAGGATCTTCTCCACCCGCGCTGCACACGAGGCGCAGGTCATGCCCTCCACGTCGAAGAGGAGTCGCTCCACCTCGGGAGCGGCTCGCTCCGGTGCGGCCTGCTTGGTCACGCTAAGGCCTGGTCCCGATCTGGAGGAAGCCTCCGCCGGACTCGCCGACGTCGTAGCCCTGTCCCTCGATCGTCTCGACGATCGACTCCAGGCTGACGCGCGACTCGTCGAAGCGTACGGAGACGTCCTTGCTTGTCAGGTCAACGGTGACGCTCTCCACGCCGCCGAGTGAGCCCACGGCGCCCTCGATCGAAGCGACGCAGTGTCCACAGTGGACCTCGGGTACGGCGAGCACCCGGTCGGTCATCCGAATTCTCCTTCCTATACCCCCGAGGGGTATCGTAGCACGGCCTTCAGGGCCCTTGTAAACCGCTCCTCCCCGCCGAGCGTTCTACCCTCTGACGGCCGGAAGAGACGAGTGGGCGAGGCGGGCGCGGTCGAGTTCTGCCGCCACCTCCAGTGCGCCCTCGTCGGAGCGCTCAGCTTGTACTGCGGCGACCGGTGGGCGGCCGAGGGCTGGCGCAGGACGCCCTCGTGCGGGTGTGGGAGCGCTGGCCCCAGGTGGAACGGATGGATCACCCCCGGGCGTGGACCTACCGCACCGCCTTCAACCTCGCGGCGTCGTGGTTTCGCCGCCGAAGGGCCGAGCAGCGGGCCCGGGCGAGGCTCGAAGCGATGACCCTGAACGATGTGTCGGAGGAAGCAGCCGCCGACAGGCTCGCCGTCCGTCGGCCGGTGGCCGGCCTTCCGAAGCGGCAGCGAATCGCCGTGGTCTGCGGTACCTGCTCGACATGCCGGTCGCGGAGGTGGCCTGGGTGATGGATTGCCCCCGGGCACGGTGAAGGCGCTTACCCACCGCGCGATTGCCCGGCTCCGGGAGCAAATGGTCGAGAACTGGAGGCCGATCGTGCATCACATTTCAACCCTGTTGAAGGAATGCGGCGGCACCACCGTCGCATGGGCCCGACCTTGCATTCGCCGACGGGGAGGCCGCCGGCGATTCGGCCGGAGAGCCTTCGCGGGCCGCCTCGCTTTCGCCCTCGTCACCGGGCTCGTCTGGGCGGCCCCAAGCCTGATCGCGCAGTGGAGGGACTCCCGGGCGACTCCGGCCGGGCCGGCCACCGGGAGGCGCCGGAGGTTCCGGACGTCGCCTCGGCCGCGGACCTGGCAATCCGGTATCTGCCGGAAGGCTATGCGTTCGCGGGGAAGTACGACTCCTCGGCCCCCCGCCGCGAGGCGAGACCCGCCTGTGCTGCCGGAAGGCTATGCGTTCGCGGGGAAGTACGACGGCTATTTCGAGGAGGCAGCAGCCCCCGAGTTCTTCTCAGGCGGCTATGGGACCTTTCCGCCCTCCCCGGCTCCCACGCCCGGGCAGCGGCCCGAAGCAGAGTCGGTGTGACGGCCTCCCGCGTGGCCGGCGGTCTTGCGGTGGACGAACTTGCGCGGTTCGTCCCCGGCGCTCGAGCGGGGAAGGTGCGTGGCCGAAAGGCGATCTTTCCTCCGGCTGTGACCTGGGGAAGCATCCCCCCTGGGGGGCCAGCTGGCATGGCAGGAGAGGGAGGGCGTGGTGGTTGACGTTCAGGCGCAGGGGGCGCTCAGCGAGCAGGGTCTGCTGGACGTGGCCGAAGGGGTGCGGTTCCCCGAGGGGGGAAGCCTGGCCTTCGTCCTCGACCGGGTGCCGGACGGCTTTCAGGCCACGGGTGAGTACGACTCCGTTCGAGCCACCGGGGATGGCACGAGGTTCGCGATTCCGAGGCCCCGCGGGTTGACCGTCACCTGGAATTATCGGGTAGGCGCGCCTCGCCACGGCCCCGTCCCGGTCTCGGACATCCTCTGGATCACCGCTATCCAGGCCCCCCCAAGAGCCTCGATGAGTTGGTCGCTACGTCGAGCCCGGAGCCGGAGCGCATCGAGACCGTGACTGTCCGCGGACGCGAAGGAGGGCTCCTTCCGGGGACGGGCGTCAACGAGGCGGTCCTCGTTTGGAGGGAGCGCGAGGGGCTCTACATCAAGATCACGGCGCCAGGGCTCCCCGCCGGGCAGCTCCTGAAGATCGCCGAGGGTCTCGAGGTCCGCTGAGCTACGTGTCCCGAAGGCGGGCCACGGCGTCGATGCGCTCCCGGTAGGTCCGAGCCCCCACCGCGACGATGATGTGCTCGGCCCCCGCACCGATCAGATCCCGCACCATCACCGGTCCGGGATCAAGCCCCGCCCACGAGATCTCCGGGAGCCGATCCGGGTCGCACCGTTCCACGAGCCGCGAGCGGTGCTCGGCGAACTGCTCCGGCCTCCCCCACTGGTTCCAGCCATCGGCCCCGGCTGCGAGGGCGAGGAGGTCGTCGCCTGTTCCGCCCACCCACACCCGCACGCCGGGGGCGTGGCGGCGCAGCGCCTCCATCGACTCGCCGACGGCCTCGATCCGCCGAGTCGTTGGCGGGGTGGGGTAGCCGGACGCGGCGTCCTCGGCGCGGTTGTCGACATCGCCGGCGCCGAGCCCGACGACCAGCCGGCCGGGGGCCACCTTCGACAGCGTCGCCGCCATCGCCGCCAGCACTCGCGGGAGGCGCAGCGTCGCCCGCAGGACGAGCGCGCCCACACCGATCCGTCGCGTCGTCGCCGCGACCGCCGTCAGGGCCGTCCAGGCCTCGAACGTCGGCGCATCCGGATCCCGCCCCCACAGATGGTCCGACACCCACACCGAGTCGAGCCCGGCCTCCTCGGCGGCGCGCGCCGGGTCGAGAAGGTCCTCCGGCGACGCGGTCCGCCGCGGCAGCACGATCCCGAACCGGGTCATGCCGCCAGCAGCAGGGTCATCAGGAACTGCGCCGCGATCGCCGTCACCATCGCAATGTAGAGGAGGCCGGTCGCCGACTGGGTCGCTCGGGTGGCGACGGTTGCCCGGACCATCACCGCCAGGATCGCGGTGCCGGCCAGCAGCAGGAGCCACGCCCACCAGTACCCCGCGCCCGAGAAGGCAAGGAGCCCGCCGCCGATCCGCGCGCGGATCAGCTCCGGGCGGGAGACGAGACCGGCAACAAGAGACACCGCGATCGACCCGAGCAGAATGAAGCCGGCGCCGCGCAGCGGTTCGATCGGGAGCCTCGGCTGGTTCAGGTACCAATGCCCGAGCGTCATGCCGTGGCTCACGGCCCCGAGGAAGAGGGCGCCGGCGAACGCCTGGGGAGCACCCGCGGCGCAGCCGCACCCGTCCACTCCCAGCTGGGCGACGACCCACAACCCGGCCGCGGACGCGAGCCCGCCCGTGATCCATTCGACGAGCGGTCGCTGCGAGTAGGCCGCTGCGAGGAACACCGCCATGGCTCCTGCGGTGATGAGCCCGGCGGTGCGAAGGTCACGCCCCAGCGCGAACGACAGCGCGGCCTGCAGGGGGAACAGCACCCAGGTCGCCGCGCGGTAATGGCCTCGGTCCACCACACGCCACACCAGCAGGGTCACCCACATCAGCACGAACGTGCCGATCAGCAGCTCGAGCCCGACCAGGGTGAAGACGCCCTGGACGGGGACGGCTGGGACGAGCTCTCGCGCCGGCGTCGCCGCTACCCCAGCCATCCCTTGATGTGGCTGGGCACGAAGCGGGTGGCGGCGCCGAGCATCCGGCGCAACGTTCGCAGCGCCTCGGGATCTCCCTCCCAGTGGTCGGCGATGATCTCTTCGGGAACCCGGTTTAGCATGGCGTCGAGGGCAAGCGCCAGCAGCACGAGGTCGTCGACCTGCCCGAGGCCGGGAATCCAGTCGGGAACGATGTCGAACGGGATCAGCAGATAGACGGCGACCCCACCGAAGAGCAGCTTGCTCCGCCGGGGCACCCGGGGATCGCGGGCGAGCCGGAGGAGCAGCTTGCCGACGCTCGGGATCGACGTGAGGAGGCTGCGCGCCCGGCCGATCACGTCCTGGCTGGCCACGAGCGACTCCTTTCCCCTCCGGCGCAGCCCGAGTGTATCCGGGTCCCCCGCGGCCACGATCGGGGCGGATCGGGACGATCCCGCCCGGGGCATGGTCGTCCGAGATGTCCTAGTCTGTGGCAAGGCATGCTCCGGGCGCCGTCGGGGTAAGAAGGACAGTCCGTGGACCTCTTCTTCCGCGTTTGGAACAAGCACCCCTGGCTCGTCGCATCGGCGGCCGCGACGGTCGTGCTCCTCCCCCTCGCGGCGCTGGGCGCCTTCATCGCCTTCTGGACGATCACCCGGCCGGCCGACACCATCCCGCAGCCCAAGCCGGTCACCGAGGCGCACACCAGTCACATCTACGCTGCCGACGGATCCCTGCTGGCGAAGTTCCACGGAGAGGTCGACCGGGTTCCGGTGGACCTGAAGCAGATGCCCAAGCACCTCCAGGATGCGGTGCTCGCCGCCGAAGACGCTCGCTTCTTCAAGCATTCCGGCGTGGACACGAAGGCGATCATCCGTGCCCTCCTCGCCGACTTCTTCGCCGGCGAGCCGGTACAGGGAGGTTCGACAATCACCCAGCAGTACGTGAAGACGGCCTACATCAGCCGACGCCGCACCCTCGTGCGCAAGGTGCGGGAGGCGCGGCTGGCGCAGAAGCTCGAGAACGAGCTGTCGAAGAAGGAGATCCTCGAGCGCTACCTCAACACCGTCTATTTCGGCGAGGGGGCGTACGGGGTCGAGGCGGCGGCGCAGCGGTACTTCGGCAAGTCCGCATCCGAGCTGACGCTCTCCGAGTCGGCCCTTATCGCCGGCATCATCCCCGCGCCGACGCGCTTCGCTCCCACAAAGGACCCCGGCGCGGCCGAGATCCGGCGCCTCTTCGTGCTCGACCGTATGGAGCGACTCCAGTTCGTCACGCCGGCGGCCGCCGAGGCCGCACGCACCAACCGTCCCTCGGTCTTCGACGCGCGGGCGCGGGAGGAGGTCTTCCGCTTCCCCTGGTTCGTCGACGCGGTCCGACGCTATCTCCTCCACCGCTACGGCGAGGGCAAGGTGTTCGGGCGCGGGCTCGAGGTCACCACGACCATCGACGTGCGGATGCAGGCTGACGCCGAGAAGATCCTCGCCGAGACGCTCTCCGACCGGTTCGACCCCCACGCCGCCCTCGTCGCCGTCGAGCCGAAGACGGGCTACGTCCGTGCGGTCGTGGGGGGCCGCGAGTACGGCAAGGAGAAGTTCAACATCGCCATCCAAGGACGGCGGCAGCCGGGCTCGGCGTTCAAGCCCTTCGTGCTCACGGCCGCGCTGGAGAACGACATCCCGGTGGACAAGCGGTACCGCGGGCCGGCCACGATCTGCATCAAGGGGTGGCGGCCAACGTGTGAGGTCCAGAACTTCGACAAGTCGAGCTTCGGCTCGCTGGACCTGGAGCAGGCCACGATCCACTCCGTCAACACGATCTTCGCCCAGCTCGTGATGGACGTCGGGCCCGACAAGGTGGTCGACACGGCGAAGCGCATGGGCATCCCGGGTCCGGAATGGCTCCCCACCCGCTCGGGGTGCAAGCGCACCGACGCGGACCCCTGCCGGACGCGTATCGATCCCCTGCCCGCCCTGGCCCTCGGTGCGGAGGAGGTGACGACGCTCGAGATGGCCTCGGCCTTCGCGACGCTCGCTCGAGAGGGCGTCTACCGGGAGCCAAAGGTCGTCTCGAGGGTGACGGACTCGAAGGGCAAGGTGCTCGAGAGCGGCCCGGCCGACACGACGCAGGCGCTCGACCCTGGGATCGCCCAGCGCGTCACCTCGATCCTCGAGGGCGTCATCCGGGAGGGAACCGGCACCCGCGCCAACATCGACCGCCCCGCCGCCGGGAAGACCGGCACCGCCCAGGACTTCCACAACGCCTGGTTCGTGGGCTACACGCCCGACCTCTCCACCGCCGTCTGGATGGGCTACAAGGACGCCAACCGCCCGATGGAGAACATCCAGGGCGTGCCTCGGGTTGCCGGAGGCACGATCCCCGCCGAGATGTGGTCGGCGTTCATGCGGCTCGCGCTCGACGGGACCGACCCGGTCGGGTTCACCCCTCCCCCCCTCCCCGCGCCGCCGGAAGCGGCTCCGGGTGCCGGATCGCCGTCACCGACCGAGACCGCGGCCGAGTCGACGCTTCCGACCCCCACCCCCTCGTACAGCCCGCTCCCCCTCCCGACCCCGTCGCCGACGGCGACGCAACGAGGTCAGGGGTACCTGTGCGGGCTGCTGCTGCCGTGCCCTGCCCAGTCGCCGACCCCGTCACCCCCACCCACCCCGTACACGTACGAGTACACGCCGCCTCCGGACTATCCCGCTTCCCAGGAGTCCCCGACTCCGCCGCCGTCGACCTAGGCAAGCCGGCGCCGGACCGGCCCGGGACGAGCTTCGCGGCGCCGGATCCTCAGGACGTCGAGCCGAAGCGCCGCCGGTAGGCGCGCGCGACCAGCTCCAGAAAGACCTCAGGATGGGTCGAGTGGTTCCCGCCGTCGCTCACCCGACTCCGCAGGGCCGACGCGAGCGTCCGCGCCACCTCGTCGCGCGCCGACGGCGCCAGTCCCTCCCTCCGGTCGAGGAACGACCGAACCATCTCGTAGTCGCGCGGCGTGAGGGCGGAGGCGTCGAGCCCGATATCGTCGGCCGGCTCGTGGCCCGCGGACGCCAGCGGCCGCGGCGCCGGGAGACGTCGCTCGCGCACGACGAGGGTGCCGGCGGCGATGTCTCCGAGCCGCTGCGACCGGCGGTTGGCGAGGACGGTGACGAAGCCGACCGAGTAGAACGCCGGGAGGAAGTCGACCAGCCGGACCAGGTTGCGCACCAGGACGGCGCCGAGCGTCGCGGGCTGCCCGTCGAGGCCCACCACGCGGAGCCCCTGCGAGCGCTTCCCCGGAGTTCGGCCGCGCCAGAGCCCCTCGAAGATCGGGAAGTAGCCCCAGAGGATCACGAACGCGAGCACCAGGTAGGCGACGAACAGCACTCGGCCGGGCATGCCCGGGGCAGAGCCGGCCCCCAGGAAGAGCAGGCCGGTGACCGCGAGCACCCCGGTCTGGATGAGCATGTCGATGAGGGCGGCGATCATCCTGGTCCCCAGCCCCGCCACATCGAGGCGGAGCGCCACCGCCTCGGGCGTGACGATGCCCTCCTGGCCCAGGGGGCCGCTCTGCGTGCCGGCCATGGCCGTATCCTGCCCGAATGGACGTCGAATCGTATATCGCGAGACATCGGCCGGAGTGGGAGCAGCTTGAGCGCCGAAGCCGAGGAGGGGGAGGGTCGCTCGCCCGCGCCTCCGGCCCCCAGCTTTCGGAGGTGATCCGGCTCTATCTGCGCGCCTCGGCCCAGCTCGCCGAGGTCCAGACCACCTCCCCCGGCAGCGAGCTCGAGTCGTACCTCAACGGGCTCGTGGCCCGGGCCCACGGCGCCATCTACTCGGCCTCGCCGCGCAGCTTTGCCGCCGCAGTCCGCTTCTTCGCCGTGCGGTATCGCCAGGCGGTGCGGCGGACCGCGCCCTTCATCCTGACCGCCGCCGCGGTCCTGGCCGGCGTCGCGCTCGCCACCCAGCTCTGGGTGGCGCTCTCGCCCGAGGCCCAGGCGGGAGTGCTGCCACCCTTCGCCCGCGAGGCCGCGGCCCGCGCCGGCACCGGGGGGCAACCCGGGCTCCCCCCGCCGGAGCTCTCGACGCTGATCCTGGTCAACAACGTGGGGGTCGCCTTCGCCTCCTTCGCGCTTGGGATCGGCCTCGGCCTCGGAACGATCTACGTCCTCGTCAAGAACGCCCTGCTGCTCGGGATGCTGGCCGGCGCGTTCCAGGTAGCGGGCCACGCCGGCGCCTTCTGGGCCCTGATCCTCCCGCACGGGCTTCTCGAGCTCACCGCGATCTGCATTGCGGCAGGGTCTGGGCTGCGCATGGGATGGACCCTCATCGACCCCGGCGACCGGCCGCGGGGGCGAGCGCTGGCCGAGGAGTCCAGAGATGCCGTGCTCGTGGTCATCGGGGTGATCCCCGCGTTCGTCATCGCCGCGCTCATCGAAGGGTTCCTCACGCGTTCGCCACTCCCCGACGGGCTCGAGGTCGCCGCCGGCGGGGCGGTCACCCTCGCCTACGTCCTGTTCCTGATCGGCCGACCACGCGGGAGGGGATCAGAGCCGGCCGTGGGCCTTGATGCGCAGGTACTCGTCGGCCAGCCGGCCGGCGAGCCTGCCCGGTGGTAGGTCGACGACGACGGCTCCCAGGCCCGCAAGCCGTGCCGCCGCGGTCTCACGCGCCTCGACCGCCTCGGCCGCGGCAGCCTTGAGGTAGACCCCGGCGGAGTCCGCGGGGATGGCCGCCGCTGCGGCCTGCAGCGCCGGATCGGTGACCGACCCGACGAGCACCAGATGCCGTCCGGCGAGCGCCGGCAGCGCCTCGAACAGCGACTCCATCGCCGAGACCTCCCCGAGCTCGGTGAGCAGGACGATCAGCGAGCGTCGCCGGTGGCGGGTGAGCAGGGTCGAGAAGGCCCGCCGGTAGTTCGGGGCGTCGAGGTGCGGCTCGAGCGCGAAGAGCGTCTCGAGGATCAGACGCGGATGCCCTCGTCCGCTCCTGGGCGCCACCATCGCCTCGACGTCGCGGCCGAAGGCGAGCATCCCGACGTGGTCGCCGACGCGGGCGGCAAGCGCGGCGAGGGCCATCGCCGCGTCGATCGCGTACTCGAAGCGCGAGACGCCTTCGACGCTCCCGGCCATCAACCGCCCGGCGTCGAGCACGAGCATCACCTGCTGGTTGCGTTCCTCCCGGTAGATGTTCGAGATCGGCCGTGCCGCCCTCGCGGTGGCACGCCAGTTGATGCGGCGGAACTCGTCGTCGGGGTGGTACTCACGGACCGAGTCGAACTCGGTTCCGCCCCCGCGGACCGCGGAGGAGCGCTCGCCGGCCTGCAGCAGACGCGCTCGGGTCAGGCGCAGCTCGACCTCGGCCCTGCCGGGCAACGCGGGATACACGCTGACCACCGACTCGAGCGGCAGCGTGGCCTGCCGCCCGCCGAGACCGAGTGGCCCCGCCGTGCGCACCGTCACCGGGCCCATCGAGTGGCGGCCTCGGCGATCCGGCCGGACCTCGGCGCGGAGCTCACCCCATCGGCCCGCTTCGAGCGCGACCCGGTGAGCCGGCGGGTCGCGGTGGAACGAGGGCGGCGTGGCGTCGCGGACCGAGACCCAGAGCCGGCGGCGAGTCGGATTATGCAGCGTGACCGTGACCTGCTCGGGGCGCCGGATCCCCAGGACCGGCGGGGCGGTTCGGGCAACCCCGAGCGTGGCGGGCTCCGGAGCGCGACGGGCATCGAGGACGGCCGCGGCGAAGATCACGAGATTCACGCCTACCACGATCGGCAGCAGGGCGCCGGACGCCGCGACGAGCAGCGCAGAGACCACCGCGGCGCCGGCAGTCACGGCAATCAGGCGTCGGCCGACCCACACCTCAGCGGCTCGATTCGCCTACCAGGTGCAGGCGACGGTCGCCCGGCCCGCTCCGCTCACACCCACCGCCATATGTGGCGCTCACCGCGAAAAGATCGGCGTGCGTTGGAGGCGGGGGCGGCAAGCAACCCACGGGCCGCTTACCGCGGCACGCGCACGCGCTCGACGACTGCGTCGAGGATCGAGTCGGCGCTGGCCCCTTCGAGCTCGACCTCGGGCCGGAGCACGACCCGGTGGCGCCACACGGGCTTCACCATCGCCTTCACGTCGTCCGGCGTCACGAACCCCCGCCCGCTGAGGTAGGCCCAGGCCTTCGAGGCGAGGAGCAGCATGGCCACGCCTCGGGGGCTGACTGCCAGCGTGAGCGACGGGCTTCGACGCGTCTCGCCGGCGAGGGCGATGAGGTAGTCGAGGATGTCGGGGGCGACGGTGACGGCGGTGGCGCCGGCGGCCGACGCGGCGAGGTCGGTGGCTCCCGCGGCGGGGGCCACGCCGAGCGAGGCGAGATCGTGCGGATCCTTCCCCTGGTGGTGCATCTGCAGCACGGCCTTCTCCGCCCCCGGATCGGGGTATGCCACCCGCAGCTTCATCAGGAAGCGGTCGAGCTGGGCTTCGGGGAGCGGGTAAGTCCCCTCGTACTCGACCGGGTTCTGCGTCGCCACGACGAGGAACGGGCTGGGCAGCGGATGGGTCTCCCCCTCGATCGAGACCTGGCGCTCCTCCATCGCCTCGAGCAGCGAGGCCTGGGTTTTGGGGGGTGTGCGGTTCAACTCGTCCGCCAGCACGAGGTTGGCGAAGATCGGGCCGGGTCGGAACCGGAACTGGCCGCTGGACTGCTCGAACACCAGGTTGCCCGTGACGTCCGAGGGCATGAGGTCGGGGGTGAACTGGATCCGCCGGAAGCCCAGGTCCAGCGAGCGCGCCAGCGCCTTGACCAGCAGTGTCTTCGCCACGCCAGGGACGCCCTCCAGGATGACGTGCCCCCGAACCAGCAGCGCGGCGAGAAGGCCCCAGATCACGGGATCCTGGCCGAACACGGCCTTCGACACCTCGGCGCGCACGCGGGTCAGCGCGCCGGCCTCCACGGCCTGCTCTTCTGCCGGATCGATCCTCACCTCGTCTCCTCTGGCGTCTTCATCGTCGCAAGGCAGCCTCCCGCACTGCGGACTCCAGCTTCCGGCCGATCTCGAGCAGCTCCTCGTCTCCTGCCGGCTTCCGGTTCGACAGCAGCTCATGCACCCGCGACCCCTCGGCTCCGGCGGAGTCGAGGAGAACGCTCGGGTCCGAGCCTGCCGGAAGACCGAAGCGCCGCGCCAGCCGGCGGCGGGCACCCCTCCGCATCAGGTCCGCCGCGAAGGGCGCCGCCTGGGCGTTCTGGTACAGGCGCGCGGTGGCGCGCACGAGCTCCCCGGCCGGGATCGGCGAGATCGGCTCCTCGAGGACGGGGCGGCCGAGGCGCCGGGCGCGCACCGCCGCGAAGACCAGCGTGGCCAGAACGATCTGGATCACCACGGCCTTCGCCGGGCCCGGCAGCGCCTCCCACACCCCCTGTCGTGGAGCCTCGGCGCCGGTGGCCAGCGCGGGCCCGAAGACGACCTCACGGCGATCGCCGAGCAGCGCCAGCGCCAGGCGCGGGTTGTGCGCCTCCAGGAGGTGGGCGTTGACAAGCGGAGACTGCCCGCCGAGCACGGCGACGCTCCCCTGGCCGCGCTGGGTCGTCACAAGAAACGAACCCTGTGCCGCCGGAAAGCACGCGATCGAGCGAGGGTCGAGGGCCCGCAGGGCAAGGTCGGCCGACTCGACCACGATCTGCCGCGCGGCCAGGCCCACCGGCGCGGCACAGCCGGGGCGCAGTGAGACCGACCGGTCCCCCTCTCCGAGCAATCCAACATCGGCGACGCCGGCTTGCCGGGCCGTCACCGACCGGGGCTGGGCGAGAACGAGGCGGCCCCCCCGATCCACCCATCGCAGCAGACGCTGCGCTTCCTGTTCACCCCGGAGGTCGGCGAGGAGCACGAGCGTGGCGCCCGGCGGCGGGAGCCGGTCGGACTGCTCCACGCTGCGGCCCATCGAAGCGAGGAACCTGCGCAGGGCCAGCGTGCCTCCGGGTCCGGCTTCGCTCCCGGCGCCCTGCGATCCGGCGACGACGGTGAGAACAACCAGCATCAACACGAAGGCGACCACCGGCAGGATGGGGAAGCGCTCCTTCATGCCGCCCGAGCCGCCTCCTCGGCCGTTCGCATGGTCCGGAGGTCTTCGGCCCGGGGCGCGACCTGGGCGTAGAACACGCGCTCGAACGCGTCGGTGGCATCGGCCACCGGGGGGTAGGCTCGCGGCAGCTTCGTGCGGACCGAGGCGCGGCATTCGGTCGCGGTGAGGCTGGGCGCGTCGCGCAGGATGCCCCGCGCCGCGAGCACGGCAAGCAATAGCCGGTAGCGGGCTTTCAACGCCGCTCCGAGGTCGCCGCTCGTCTCGGCCTGCTCGGCCAGCCGCCGCCAGTCCTGCTCCTCGCGGACGTCGTCGGTCACCGGGGCGACCGATCGATTCGGAACGATCCTCAGACGGCGAAGCAAGATAACGATCCCAACGAGCACTCCTCCCACGATGAGCCACGCCACCGCCCTGCTCGGGGATCCCGCGACGTGGCGAGCGATCCACTCCTGGAGTGCCGCGATCAGGCGGGCGACCAGCCCCCGGAGGCGTTCCCAGAGGCTCTCGCGCGTCCGCACGCCCGCATAGGCACGGGCCAGGGCCGAGGCGATTCGCTGATCGCCGAAGGACCCCGTTCCGGTGCTGCGGACACCCGCCTCCAGCGTCTCGAGGTGCGCGCCCGCGCGGCGGAACTCGTCTCCAATCTCGCCGCGGATCCCGGCGAGATAAGGATCCGCCTCGATGGTCACGCGCCGCCCCTCGTCGAGATCGAGCGAGTCGGGAAGGCCGAGGGTGCGGCGCACCGCGTCCATCCGCCCCGGTGAAGGGTCTGAGACCCCCTCGGCTGCCAGGCCGCGCGCAGCCGCGATCCGGGAGAGCAGCTCGTCGCGGGAGAGGGCGTCCGCCTTGCCCGGCCACGCCAGCACCAGCACCAGCCCCACCGAACATCCGGCGGCGATGAGCCGGCGCGTTGTACCGGCGAGCGGCCCACGGGATGCGGCGGTCACACCGGGCGTTGCAGCTCCTGCGCCATCAAGGTGAGGTCGAACGCCTCCTGGCGGATCCGCATGTCGAAGTAGAGCAGCACGATGATGATCAGCGAGAAGGGGTTTACCACGACCTGCGAGGCTGCTTGCCCGAGGCCCTCGACGAACCATCCCGCGCCGCCGAGAACACGACCCAACACGGAAAAGGGAATCCGCACGATGAAGGCGGCGATGACCGTGAGAATGCCCGCGAGGATCGACATCCCAAGGATTTTCCAGAAGAAGCCGGCAGACAGCTCCCAGGAGCGCTTGATCGCATCCACTCCTCGCCGATCCTCGACCACGACGGTGGTCGTCCCGAAGACGAGGCGAATGAACACGATCACGAATCCTACGAAGGCCGCCAAGCCAATCAGGCCTCCCAGCAAGCCGTCAAAGGGGCTGGGGAGCACGAATGTGACGATCGCCAGCACAACCCCGACGCCGAGGATCAGCCCCAACCAGATGAGTCCGGTGAGGATGGTCACCCAAAGCACGGAGCCCAGCTTGCTGAGGGCGAAGCGGTACACGTCGCCGACGGTCGGCTCGGACCCGAGATAGATCTGCGCCGTCGCACGGGCGGTCGCGGCGGCCAGGAACGGAAGCACGATCAGCAAGTTGAGCAGCCCGAAGACCGCGGCCACACCAACGATGCGGGCGATGAACCCCGGAAGGGCCGTGGTGGTGGGCTGGATGCCGGGGCCAAACCGGCCGCCGAGGGTGGAGTTGAGCTCACCGACTGGCCCCACCGCGGCTTGGACCGCGATCGCCTGCAGCAGCAGGAAGGGGCCGAGCACGATGGCGGTGATCCCGATATAGAGCTTCCAGTGGCTCCGGTAGAGGGTGATCGCTGCGTCGAGCAGGTCGCCGACCCCACGGGCGAAGAGCGGGGGCGCCCCACCTTCCGGCCCGCGCGGGGGACCCCCCGGCCCGGAGGGAGGCACGGGCCAGCTGGGTCCAACTCCTCCAGGCGGCCCGGAGGGACCCGAGTGTCCACCAGGCCCGGGAGGACCGGTCGGCGGTGGCGGCGGCCCCGGCCAGGACGGGCGGTCTCCGCCGGGCGGTGGGGGGGGAGGCTCTTGCGACGGGCCGGTGGGCGGCGGGCCGGCGGGAGGCACGGCGCTGCCGGGCGGGGGAGCGCTCGGCGGTGGGGGGTAGCCGGAGGGCGGCAGCTGGCCGGAGGGTGGCGGGGGGGCAGAGGGGGGTCCTTCGTCACGGGGGGTAGGGTGGGCTGCGGGCGGCCCGCCCGCGCCGGGGGGGAATGAGCTTTCGGACCGGCGAGGAGCCTCCCAGGGAGGGGCGATCGGCGGCAAGCTGGCCGGAGCCGGTGGTGGCGGCAGCGGGCTCTCTCGGAGAGGTTCCGGGGCAGACGGCCGGCCGATGAGGGGATCGAGTCGGGCTGGCGGAGGGCTTTCCGGCCATCGGCCTCCTTCCGGTGGCGACTGGCTGGGAGGCTGTGTCGGGCTCGATGGCGGAGGCGGGGGGGCCCCGGTGCGTGGCCGTGGTTGGCTCGGACGAGGCTCGGCTCTGCGGAGCGGCGGCGCAGCCGGCGGCGGGGGCTCGGGGGTTGCCCTTCGCCACTTGCGACGTCCCGGAGCATCACCGCGCTCCGGACCTCCCGGTAGGATGTCGCCGGATCGCGGCAACGGAGCCCGCCGCGGCCGCTCGGGTCGTTCGATCGGGGGTCGGACCTCGCGCCCCTCGGCCTCCTCCGGCGGGGCGGACGTCATATCGATGTGCTCGTGAGGGCCAGTGTCGTCGGTAGCCACGCGATGTCCCTCCGTCGACGATCGTTGCAGGCGGCCGCGCTCATTCTGGCGGCGGGGGCCCGACGTGTCCAGATCGAGCGGCTCTCCCGATGGGTGACGCTTCAGCCCGTGAGCTCGAGGGCAAGCGACGCCGCTCCGATCGCCCCGGCGCGGTTGCCCAGCCTCGCCTGCGTCATCGGAGGCGGTTCGCGGCGCCCCTCGAGCCGGATGGCGAGCTCGTCGGCGGCGGGATCGAGCAGCAGCGCTCCGGCCACCGCGGCGCCCCCACCGATGACGATCAGCCCGGGATCGAGAACGTTCACGAGGTTCGCCAGCCCTATCCCCAGCCACCGACCCGCGCGTTCGAGGACCGACCTGGCCAGCGCGTCACCCTCCAGCGCGGCCTTCGTGACCAGAGCTCCGGAGACCTCACCGCCGTCGGCGAGCTCGGTGATGAGAGACGTCTCACCTCTGGCCAGGGCCTCGCGCGCCATCCTGCCGATCGCCGACCCCGACGCGAGCGCCTCGAGGTGCCCGCGCTGCCCGCAGGCGCACTCCGGCCCCCCCTCCACCAGCCTGATGTGCCCGACCTCGGCGGCGAAACCGCGAGCGCCTCGGTGGAGCCGACCCGATGTCACGATGCCACCGCCGATCCCGGTCCCGACGGTGAGCATGAGCACCTCGGCCGTCCCCCGGCCCGCACCGAACCGGGTTTCGCCCCAGGCGGCTGCATTGGCGTCGTTCTCCACGATGGTGGGAAGCAGAAGGGCCTCGTGCACCGCCTGGCGGAGCTCCGGCCGGTCGTAGATGAGGTTGGGAGCGAACGCGATCCGGCCCCGCGGGTGCTCGACGAAGCCGGCGGCAGCGACCCCGACCGCCTGCACCTTCTCCCCGTTCATTTCGAGCAGTCGTTGGAGCGCGGCGATCGCCGAGGCGGTGCCCGCAGCGCGATCGGTGGCGATCTCCACGGTGTCGCCGTGGATCGAGCCGGCGTCGTCGACGAGGGCGGCGAAGACCTTCGTCCCACCGACGTCGGCTGCGGCGGCGAGCGGCATGGACGGCGAGTATACGAGGCGGCTTCCCGCCGACGCTCAAGCGAGCCGGGGCCCGGGACGAAGTTCAGACCGTATGCCTGACGGGAACCAGGAGCAAGCCAACGCGGACGCGGCGCGCAACCGGCGCGACCTCGCCATCGTTGCCCGCGTGGCGCGCTCCCTCCTGGGAGCGATCGAGCTCGAGGACCAGCTGCGCCTGACCTTGGACCTGCTCACCGAGGCGCTCGCCGCCGACCGGGGATCGGTGATGCTCCTCGACGACTCGGGCCACCTCGAAGTCCGCTGCGCGGCCGGTCTTCCTCCCGAAGCGCTGGGCGTCCGGACACCGCTCGGTCACGGGATCGCTGGATGGGTGGCGGAGCACAACGACCCGGTCGTGCTCCACGGCGACGTCGACGACGATCGCTTCGAGGGCGTCGACGCCGGGCTGGGCTCGGCGTTGTCGCTCCCCATGGCGGTGACGGGCCGGGTGGTCGGGGTGCTGAACCTCGTGCGACGCACTGGTGCTCGATTCAAGGACGAGGACCTGCGGCTGGCCGAGTCCCTCGCCGACCTCGCCGCGCTCGCCGCCGAGCGCGCCGGCCTCTACAGTCGGCTGCGCGACCGGGAGGCACGGGTCACCCAGCTGCTGGCCGCCGTGATCCAGGCACAGGAGCGCGAGCGCCGGCGCATCGCCGCCGACATCCACGACGGCTTCCTCCAGGACCTCACGGCGCTCTTCCTGAAGGCCGAGCTCGCCAAGATGCGGCTGGCCGGCGGCGACGTTGCCCGGGGCGTGGAGGTCGTCGAGTCGATGCAGGAAGGAATCCAGGAGGAGATGGAGGCTCTGCGCGACTTCATCTTCGAGGTCCGTCCGCTCTCCCTCGACCAGGTCGGCCTCGGCGCCACGCTGAAGGCGATGGTCGACCAGATCGCGGCCGAGGGGCGGTTGCAGGCAGAGTGGCGCGACGAGACCCACGGTCGCCGGTTCGGCCAGACCTTGGAGACGATCCTCTACCGCGTCGCGCAGGAGGCTCTCCGCAACGTCGTCCGCCACGCGAAGGCCGGGACCGTGTGCGTGACGCTATCGCTCGACCGGGAGACGGCGGTGCTGATCGTCGACGACGACGGCCGCGGCATCACACCCGAGCAGATCCATCGCCACGGGCACTACGGCGTCGAGACGATGCGCGAGCGCGTCCAGATCGCCGGGGGGACCTTCGAGATCGCCCCGCACCCGGAGGGAGGCACCCGGGTCGAGGCGAGGGTTCCGATCGTGTTGGGCATCGACGAGAACGAGATGCGTTGACCGCCCCGCTCCCGTCCGGTTCCCCGTCGAGGCGGGCGCGGGGAGCGTGGCCCGCTCCCGTCCGGTTCCCCGTCGAGGCGGGCGCGGGGAGCGTGGCCCGAACCTTGAGGACGCCCCGGCCTTCCGGCGCCCTCGCACCCTTCGACGAGCCCGGACGGCGGGAACCGCAACTTGCGGCGCCCGCCACGCATGAATAATCTACCGTTCGGTAGAAAGACACCAGGGAGCCGGTTTGGGTATTCGCGACGCGCTCGCGGGCAAGCGCATCCTCCTCACAGGGGTCACGGGGTTCCTCGGGACGGCCCTGCTCGAGCGGCTCCTCGTTGACACCCCGGTCGCCCGCCTCGACCTCGTAGTGCGCGGCAACCCGAGCTCCCGGCTGAAGGGTCTGAAGAACAGCTCCGCCTTCGACCCGGCCGTGGAGCGCATCGGGCGTGCGGCCATCGATAGGCTCTTCGAGGAGAAGGTGCGCATGGTCACCGCGGACCTCTCCGCAGGGCCCCCGCCGGTCGCCGACGACGTCGACCTCGTCATCCACACCGCGGCCACGGTGCAGTTCGACCCACCGATCGACGACGCCTTCCGAACGAACCTGTGGGGTTCGGTGCGCCTCTACGAAGGCTGCGCCGGCCGTCCGTTCGTTCACGTCTCCACCGCCTACGTCGCCGGCCTCACGCGCGGCACCCAGACCGAGGAGCTGCTCGGGAAGAAGGCCGACTGGCGAGCCGAGGCTGCGGCCGCCGAGCGGATGCGCGCCGAGGTCGAGCACGAGTCGCGCACCCCGGAGGCGTTGCGGCGCTTCCTGGCGCAGGGGCGAGCCGAGCGCAGCCGGGTCGGCCCCCAGGCGATCGCCGGCCGGGCCGAGGACCTTCGCAAGGAGTGGATCAAGTCCCGCCTCGTCGACTACGGGCGCGCCCGGGCACGCAGCCTCGGATGGCCGGACGTGTACGCCTTCACCAAGGCGCTCACCGAGATGGCGCTCGACGAGCTCGCCGGCGACAACCAGCTGATCATCGTCCGGCCGTCGATCATCGAGAGCGCCCTCGAGCGACCGCACCCGGGCTGGATCGAGGGCTTCCGGATGGCGGAGCCGCTGATCCTCGCCTTCGGCCGCGGCGCCCTCCCTGAGTTCGCCGGCATCCCCGAGGGCGTGCTCGACATCATTCCGGTCGACCTGGTGGTGAACGCGCTCCTGGCCGCCGCCGCCCGGCCTCTCGCCGGTTCCGGCGAGCGCCGGGCCGTCTTCCAGGTGTGCTCCGGCACGCGCAACCCGCTCAAGTACCGGGACATGTACGAGCACACGCGCAGCTACTTCCTCGCCCACCCGCTTCCCGAGACCAACCGAGGCTTCTACAAGGTGCCGGAGTGGAGCTTTCCGGGGAAGCAGGCGGTCCAGCGGAGGATGGTGACTGCGGAGAAGGTGCTTCGCACCGCCGAGCGGGTGGTCGCCCGCCTTCCCCGCAACAAGCTCGCCCGCGACACCGCACAGCGGGTCGACAGGCTCCGCGGCCAGTTCGATTTCATCAAGCGCTACGCCGAGCTGTACGGGGCCTACGTCGAGGCGGAGGTGATCCACGTCGACCGCAACGTCCAGGCGCTGCTCGCGTCGCTCTCCGGCGACGATCGCCGCGACTTCCCCTTCGACGCCGCCGCGTTCTCCTGGAAGCACTACCTCGAGGAGCTCCACATGCCGGCGGTGACGAAGGCCATGCGCGGCCCCTCGTTCCGTCCGGGCACCCCAACGGTCAAGCTTCGTCCCGCCGAGGATCCAGGCCGCCCGGTGCTCGCCGTCCTCGACATCGACGGCACCATCATCGACTCCAACGTCCTCGAGCCCTACCTCTGGCTTCGCATGTCGGAGGTCGAGGGGCTCGGCGGCCGGCTCAGGGAGGTCGCCGCGCTGGCGATGCGCGGCCCGGGATTCCTGAAGGCCGAGCGGCGCGACCGCGGCGAGTTCCTGCGGCGCTTCTACCGCCTGTACGAGGGGGTTCCGGAGGAACAGGTACGTGCGATGTCGGCCGAGATCCTGGGCGAGCTCGTGCTTCGCAGGACGTTCCCGGCCGCCGTCCGCCGGATCCGTGAGCATCGGGCCGCCGGGCACGTCGTGGTACTCATCACCGCCGCGCTCGACTTCTGCATCGAGCCACTGGCGCCGCTGGCCGACGAGCTGATCGGCGCCAAGCTGCGCGTCGAGGACGGAGTGTTCACCGGCGACATGGATCAGCCCCCGCTGGTCGGCGAGGCTCGCGCCTCGTGGCTTCGCGGCTATGCCGAGGCGGTCGGGGCCGACCTCTCGAAGTCGTACGGCTACGCCGACTCGATGACCGACCTGCCGCTCCTCCAAGCGGTGGGGCATCCGGTCGCGGTGAACGCCGAAGTCGCGCTGCAACGGATCGCCCGCCGGCGCCGCTGGCCGATGGAGGAGTGGCCGGCCGACCCGGGAACGCCGCGCATCCTCATCCCTTCGCCTCCGCCCGAGCCCTTGTCGCTCGATGGGGCGTCGCGCGTCCGGGCCCACCGATGACGCTCGCCGTCGAGATGTTCCGGTCGATCCCGCGCTACGTCGCCTCGCGGGCGATCTCGTCGCGGGTACCCGGCCTCCTGTCTGCGCCGGTCGCCCCGCTGCGCCTCGTCGACCGCGAGGAACCGCGAGTCGAGGGCAGGGGATGGGCGCGGCTGCGCCCGCTGCTCTCGGGGATCTGCGGCTCCGACCTCAACACGCTCTCGGGGGGGGCCAGCCTCTACTTCACGGCGCTGGTCTCGATGCCCTTCGTGCCGGGGCACGAGGTGGTGGCCCGCCTCGCCGACGACTGCGAGGACCTGCGGGCGGGCCAGCGCGTGGTCATCGACCCCATCCTCGGCTGCGCCGCCCGCGGGATCGACCCTGCCTGCCCGCCGTGCGCCTCCGGCCAGCAGGGGCGCTGCGAGCGCGTCGCCGCCGGCCACCTCGCCGCCGGCCTCCAGACCGGCTACTGCCACGACACCGGCGGAGGGTGGAGCGCGCTGATGGTCGCCCACCGCTCGCAGATGCACCGGGTGCCCGACGACCTGGCCGACGAGACCGCGGTGCTGGTCGAGCCGCTCGCCTGTGCGATCCGGTCCGTCCGACGGGCGCGGGTCGAGCGCGACGCCACGGTGCTGATCGTCGGTGCCGGCTCCGTCGGCCTTCTGACCCTCATCGCCCTGCGGGCGCGCGCCGAGGCCGGACGGGTGCTCGTCGTGGCGAAGCACAGAGGCCAGGCGGATCTCGTGCGGGCCTGGGGCGCCGAGGCCGTCGGCGTCGACGACGCCCTCGGCGCGGTGCGCCGCTCGACGCGGGCCTTCCGCCTCGATCCACAGCTTGGCTCGTCGTTCCTGCTGGGGGGGGCCGACATCTCCTTCGAGTGCGCCGGCTCGGCGAGCGCGCTCGACTTGGCGCTGCGGGCGACGCGCGCCGGGGGCCGGGTCGTGCTCTCCGGGATGCCCGCCGGGGCCGACCTGTCGCCGGCCTGGTTCCGCGAGCTGGAGCTCACCGGCTCCTACTCGGGGACGGGTGCGTTCGACGAATCGATGGAGCTCTGCGCCGAGGCGGAGCTGGGCAAGCTCGTCGCCGCCGCATATCCTCTCGCTCGCTTCCGGGAGGCGATCGACCATGCCTTCTCGGCAGGGAAGCTTGGGGCGGTCAAGGTGGCGTTCGATCCCAGGCTGGACGCATGAGGGGGGTCACGAGGTGAGCAGACCGGGTTTTGTGCTCGAGGTGGACGAGCGGACGCCGCCAACGCTGTTTCACTACGGCGAGGGCTTCCGGCTCCAGAAGCTGCCGCTCGGCAGCCGGGTCGTCTACCCGCCCGAACCGCTGCCGGGCATCCGAGACGTCGACGCCGCCATCGACCACGCGCTCGAGCACCCGCACGGATCGGAGCCCTTGCGGGCCCTGCTGCGCTCGGGCATGCGCCTCACGATCGCCTTCGACGACATCTCACTCCCGCTGCCGCCGATGCAGACCCCCGACATCCGCGGCCGGGTGATCGAGCGCGTGCTCGAGCTCGCCGCCCAGGCCGGCGTCGACAACGTCAAGCTCATGGTGGCGAACTCCCTCCACCGCCGAATGACTGCCGCGGAGATCAAGCGAGCGGTAGGTGAGCGGGTGTTCCGCTCGTTCTGGCCCGACGACCTCACCAACTTCGATGCCGAGGACCGGCCCAACCTGACCTACATCGGCGCCACCGACCAGGGCGAGGACGTCGAGATCAGCAAGCGCGCCGCCGAGAGCGACCTGCTCGTCTACGTGAACATCAACCTGGTGGCGATGGACGGCGGGCACAAGAGCGTCCCCGTCGGCCTCGGCTCGTACCGTAGCCTGCGCCACCACCACAACGTCCACACGATGCTGCACTCGAGGTCCTACATGGACCCGCCGGCGTCGGCGCTCCACTCCTCCTGCGATCGGATGGGAAAGCTGCTCGCCAACCACCTGAAGATCTTCACGATCGAAACCACGCTCAACAACCACACCTTTGGTGCGCCGTTCGACTTCCTGCAGAAGCGCGAGTGGGAATGGTCGGCCGCCGATCAGGCGGCCTTCCTCGCCACCAAGGCCTCGACCGACCGCACGCCCGCCGCGGTCAAGCGGGCGATCTTCTCCAGGATCTACTCGCCCTACGGCGTGACCGGGATCAACGCCGGCGAGACCGAGGCGGTCCACGAGCGCACCCTCGAGGCCGTCCGTCGCCAGCAGATGGTGGAGGTGTCCGGCCAGGCCGACATCTTGGTGGCGGGACTTCCCTACATCGGCCCCTACAACGTGAATTCGATCATGAACCCCATCCTCGTCGTGTGCGAGGGGCTCGGGTACTTCTTCAACATGTACCGGGGGCGGCCGCTGGTGCGGCGGGGCGGCGTGATGATCATGTACCACCCGGTCGCGCGGGAGTTCCACAACATCCATCACCCCTCGTACATCGACTTCTTCGACGAGGTCCTCGCCGAGACCACCGACCCGGCGGTCATCGAGGGCAAGTTCGAGGAGTCGTTCGCCACCGACTCCTGGTACACCCACCTCTACCGGCACTCCCACGCCTACCACGGCGTCCACCCCTTCTACATGTGGTACTGGGCGGCGCACGCGTTCGACTACCTCGGTGACGTCATCTTCGTCGGCGCCGATCGGTCGACCGTGGCGCGGCTCGGCTTCCGTACCGCGAGCACGTTCGCCGACGCGCTCGACATGGCCTCCGAGACGGTCGGGACGTCCCCCTCCATCACGGCGCTGAAAGTTCCGCCGCTGCTGCTCGCCGACGTGCGCGGCGAGGCCGAGAGCCCCGACCCGCCGCCGCGGCGGGGCAGGCGACTGAGCGCCCCCGACTCGGCCAACGGCCACCGCCGGGGTCATCCGTCGGCGTCGCCCGCGAGGCGCGCCGAGACCGGGAGGTAGCACGTGGGGCTGGTCAAGGACGTCGGAACGGTCGCGCGGGGGTGGCGCTGGACGCACCGTCCACTGGTCCCCCGGTCGGTCCCCCGCGGCCCCGAGCTCGTTCCGGAGCACCCGACCGACTGGGCGCGCACGCCCGCGGCCCGCATCGCCCGCGAGCTCGTCCACCGCTTCGCCCTCGGGCCGCTGCTGCGCCACGAGGTCGACGTGGAGGTACACGGCCTCGACGTGCTCGACGAGCTCGAGCCTCCGGTGATCTTCGTGAGCAACCACGCAAGCCACCTGGACGCGCCGGCGATCCTCACGTCGCTCCCGCCGAAATGGCGGTGGCGGACCGCGACCGGGGCAGCGGCCGACTACTTCTTCGACGTCTGGTGGCGAGCCGCGATGACGACCCTCGTCTTCAACGCCTTCCCGGTCGACCGGCGGGCCGGGCGCCGGGCGGCACGCAAGGCCCGGGACCTGCTCCGGGACGGGTGGAACGTGATCGTGTTCCCCGAGGGGACGCGCTCGAAGGACGGATGGGTGGCGGCCCTTCGGTCCGGAGCGGCGTGGATGGCGGTCGAGACCGGCACGCCCGTGGTGCCGGTGGCCCTCTCGGGCACCTACCACGCCATGCCTCGCGGGCGCGGCTGGCCCGCCTCCGGGCACCTGCCGGTGTCGGTCAGGTTCGGCAGGCCACTTCGCCCCGAGCCGGAGGAGCGGGTGCTGCCATTTCACGACCGGATTCGCCGTGAGCTCGCCACGACGCTCGCGGAGCAGCGAGGCACCTGGTGGGAAGCGATCCGCGCTGCCGCCGACGGCACCCTGGCCGATACTTCGGGCCCCTCGGCGGCGAGGTGGCGCCGGCGGTGGGAGGCTTCGGCATCCCTCCCGCAGCGACGTCCCGTCCGGCTGTGGCGCGGTTGACCCCGTGACGCGGACCGGAGGCGAGGAACGCCGCCGTCAGCTCATCGACGAGGCGATCCGGGCGTTCGGCAAGCGGGGGTACGACGGGGCGAGCCTCGAGATGGTGGCCGAGGCCGCCGGCGTGCGGAAGCAGACCCTTCTCTACTACTTCCCGACGAAGGAGGAGCTCTTCGACGCCTGTGTCGGGGAGATGGTCGCCGGTCTCCGGCGCACCCTCGAGCGCGTGCTCGAGGCTCCCGACGAAGGGTGGGCGCGGGTCGAGCGCGTGATCCGTTCCGTGTTCCGCCTCGCCGAGCGCTCCCCCGAGTTCCCGCTGTTCGCACGCGAGGCCGCCCGGCGAAGCCCGGAGATCGTGACGCAGGTTGCCGGCGCACTGGAGCCCCTCCGAAAGCGTGCGCTGCAGTTCCTCGAGCGGGGCATGGAGGCCGGCGAGTTCCGCCGCCAAGATCCCGGGCTCCTCCTCTTCACGCTCTACACCGCGGTGGTGGGATCCCTCACCGAGGCGGGAGTGCTGCGAGCGGTGGCCGGGGGGCAGACGGGCCGGACGACCCTGCGACGGCGGGAACAGGAGCTGATCGAGTTTGTGCGCCGGGCGCTGGAGCCCTGACCCGCCGGGCCGCCCTGACCCCGCCCGCTCTCTTCGCAACTACCGCCGTATTTGGCGCTCGCCGCAAGCGGATCGGGAGCTCCGCGCGCAAGGCCTGCCCTCAGCGCTAAAGCTCCCCTCCGGGCTTCCAGACCATCAGCAGCAGGATCGTCACCAACAGCAGCGCCAGAAAGATGCCGCCGCGCTGCATGCGCTTGACCAGGCGGAGCATCTCGGGCGGGGGCCCTCCCGGAGGTGGTCCCGGCGGCGCTGATCCTGCGGCCTCGCCGCCGGGCACCTTCGAGGTGAGCTCGATCATCCGCATCGCGGTCGGGTTCTGGACCAGCGCCGAGTAGCCCAGCGCGGTCAGGTAGAGGACCAGCGCGATCAGCAGCCACTCGCTCCTCAGAAGGTTCCAACCTGCGACCGGGATCAGGATGGCGCCGGTCACAAGGACGCCGATGGACAGCGGGATCACCAGGCGCTTGCTGATGAGCTCCATGGTTCGCAAGGCGAAGTTCGCATGCTCGCGCTCTTTTCCGCCGGCGGCCCCGATGAATGGGAAGGCGAACGTGGGGCCGAAGCCTGCGAGCACGAACAGCATGTGGAAGAAGAGCAGCAGCCTGTACCAGGACATCGTGGCGGCGATTGTGGGGCCGCGGTCCTTTCCAGTCAAGAACTGTTATCTCGCGCCGGGCACTTGAGCGCCCGGCGGGGGCGCGGGACAATCGGGCCTCACGAATTTCCCCGACCGCACCCCAAATCCATGTATCAGTGGCTCGTCTTCGTTCACCTGTTCGGCGTGTTCGGCTTCCTGGCCACGCACGGCGTCTCGATGGCCGTTTCGTTCCGGATTCGCTCGGAGCGCGACCCCGCCCGCGTGCAGGCGCTCCTTGCCTTGTCGAGCGCCTCGATCACGTCCTTCTACATCTCGGTGCTGCTGCTGCTCGCGGGCGGCATCGCCGCCACGTTCGTCGGGCACCTCTGGTCCTACGGGTGGATCTGGGCGTCGCTGGCGCTGTTCGTGCTCATATCGGGGGCGATGTTCGGCATGGCCACCCCCTACTACAAGCGGGTTCGACTGATCAGCGCCGCGAAGGTGGAGGGCTCGAAAGCCGTCAGCGACGAGCAGTTCGCCGAGGTGCTCTCCTCCGGCCGGCCGGTGACGCTTGCGGCGATCGGCGGCATCGGCATTGCCCTGATCCTCTACCTGATGCTCTTCAAGCCCACGCTCGGGATCGCGCCCACGGCGCCGGAGCCCCAGGCCGGGGCAGGGGTCCGGGTGACGCTGTCGGCAGGAGCGCTCGCGTTCAGCACCGACCGGCTCTCCGCGCCGGCCTCCACGCCGTTCGCCCTCGAGTTCGCCAACAAGGCCGCGGGCGTGCTGCACAACGTCTCGATCCGTGACGGGTCGGGGAAGGCCGTCTTCACCGGGACGAACGTCACGGGACCGAAGGTGATCCGGTACGCCATCCCGGCGCTCGAGGCCGGCGAATATACGTTCGTCTGCGATGTGCACCCCCGCCAGATGGTGGGGACCCTCGTCGCGGAGTAGCGCCGTGGGCTATCGCACGATCCTCGTCGGCACCGATGGCTCGCAGACCGCCCTGCGAGCCCAGCATCGGGCGGCGCGGCTGGCCAAGCGGCTGGGGGCCCGCCTCGTGATCGCAACGGCGGCGCCTCGGGGTGCCAGGCCGAGCAGCTCCGAACAGGCGCTGATCGCCGCGGCGGAGGCAGCCAGCGCCGACGGGGTCGCGGCCGAGACGGCGCTTCGGGACGGGGACCCCGGGGAGGCCCTCGCCCAGGCCGCGAGCGAGGTCGCCGCCGATCTCATCGTGGTGGGCAATGTCGGGATGGGCAGGGTCCACCGGTTCAAGCTCGGCAGCGTCGCCGAGCAGACCGCCCACGCCGCCCCCTGCGATGTGCTCATCGTGCACACGCGAGACGAAACCCCCGACCAGCCGGGCCCCCGGATCTACCGAAGAATCCTCGCCGGAACCGACGGCTCGCCTACCGCCACCGAGGCGGTGCGGAAAGCGTTCGATCTCGGGCTGATGGTGGGCGCGGGGGTCACCCTCGTGTACGTCGCAGGCGATCCGCTGCTCGGAGCGATCGCGCTCGAGCGCGCCGGCGCGGGAGCTGTGCCGGCCCTGCGCCTGGAGACACGCCTCGTGGAGGGCGCGCCGGGCGAGAAGATCCCCGAGGTGGCCGAAGCAGCTGGCTGCGACCTCATCGTGGTCGGCAACAAGGGCGTCGCCGGAGCCCGCCGCTTCTTCGTCGGGGCAGTCCCCCTGCAGGTCGCCCAAGGGGCCGGCCGTGACGTGCTGATCGCCAAGACGATCGGGCGCTCCCTCGCCGACCTCGTCCCCGGCCACGGCGGGCTGGTCGATGTGGACGGCAGGAAGCTCGCCGTCTCTCTCGACGATTCGGGCATCGCGATCGCGCTCTCCCCTCGTTGCACCCACATGGGCTGCACCGTGGACTGGAACGACGCCGAGCAGACCTGGGACTGTCCCTGCCACGGCTCGCGCTATGCGCGCGACGGCGCGGTGGTCCATGGGCCGGCGAAGGAGCCGCTGGGGCAAGAGGAGATCCGAGCCGCCTCGGACTGAGGGATGGACTCTGGACTCTGCGTTCGTTGGCATTCCCGTTGCGCTGAGCGCTGCGCCGGCGCCATCGAATGGGCGGCCCGCGCTGGTCGCGGAGATTCACCGATGACGAAACGATCGGATTGCTGGAACATGCTCCGCGGGACTCGAGTGAGATTGGGGGAGCGGTGGATTCACGTCATCGGGCCCGTCGCCGCGATCCCGCGCTGCTGGCCGCCCTTCTGCTTGCGAACCTTCTCGGGCTTGTCTCGCTCGCCTGGGCGTGCGGTCCCGCCGCCTCGCTGAAGATCTCGCCCGACTCGGGTCCGCCGGGAACCCAGATCACGCTGTCGGGGAGAGACTTCCCCGCCGGTCCCGTCACGATCTCGTTCGGCTCCAACGCCACGTCGCTGGCGCAGGCACTGGGACCGACATTCTCTGTTGCCGCCGAGATCCCCGATGTCTCGCCCGGCGTCTACTACGTGATTGGAACCGCAACGGCCAACGGCTACACGTGGAAGACGGTCGCGGCCTTCAAGGTCCTCGCGCCGGCGGCCATCCCATCTCCGACCCCCTCGACGAGCGCCGACGCGGGCGCATATGCCGCTGAACCGGCGTCCGCTGCGTCGACAGAACCCACCCTCGCCGAGTCCCAGGGGCCGCAGACTGTCGCTTCGGACCCAACCCTTCAAGCGAAGCCCGCCGGGCGGACTGCGCAGCCGCCCGCCGCCGTCGCTCCCGACCCGGCGCCTCCGATCGAGGTGGCTCCGGATGCGGCGTTGGCTGCCGCAGCCCAGCCGGAGGGGCACGTCGCCTTCGGTGCCGTGCTGGCCGATACGCTCCCCCAGGTGCCGGCGAGGGATCTCTCCCTCGGCACACGCCGGACCGAGGGAGGGGCGCCCGGTCAGCGTGAGGCCGCCCCCGGTGCCGGCCACCTCCTCGGGTCGTACACACCGGCGGCCCTGGTTGCCGCGACCGCCGTCGTGGGAAGCGTCCCAATCGTTCGCTGGAGGCGACGGCGCCGCCGCCGCTGAGGCCCGCCGCTTGTTGGCATCACGCTTGCGATGAGCGCTACGCGGCGCCATCGCGTGCGGCAACCCCGCCCGAAAGAGCAGCCTCACATCGCTCCCGGATACACTCGTCGGCATGGGTGGGCAACCCGGCGCGACCGTCGTCAAGATCTGCGGAATCACCACAGTCGACGATGCCCGGGCGGCGGTCCGGGCGGGTGCCAACGCCGTCGGCTTTGTCCTCGCTCCGAGCCCCCGGCGAGTCTCCGTGTACCGCGCCCATCAGATCGCGCGACATGTGCACCCGTCGGTGCTGAAGTTCGGCGTCTTCGTCGACGCCGAGCTTCAGGGCATCGCCGAGATCGTCGGTCTGGTCGGTCTCGATGCGGTGCAACTGCACGGGAGCGAACCTCCGGAGGCGATCGAGGAGCTTCGCCGCTCTCATCCCCATCTGTTCATCGTGAAGGCGTTCCGTGCCCGGACGGCAGGCGGCCTCGCCGAGGTCGGATCGTGGCCCTCCGACGCCGTCCTCGTCGACACGAAGGATCCGGCCAGCCCCACCCGGCGGAGCCGGCGCATTCCCGCCACCTGGCTTGCCGGCCTGAAGGTACGCCGGCTGATGATCGCCGGGGGCCTGACGCCACGAACCGTCGGCCGCCTCGTGCGCGCAGTCCATCCGTGGGGAGTCGATGTCTCGGCCGGCGTGGAGCACTCCCCGGGCCGCAAGGACCACGACAAGGTGCGGGCGTTCGTCCGAGCGGTCCGCCGCGCGGATGCCGATCTGGCCGCGGCGGGGGCCGGTGCGGCCATCCCGAAGGCGGCACGCGCATAGCCGCAAAGGGCTCGGCCCGCTACCGGACGCAGCGGGCCGTCCAGCACCTCGGCCGCGTCACGATCAACAAGGCTGCAATCGCCCTCCTCACCCGCGGGCTCCCTGCTCCCCCCTACTCGCCCAAGCGCGCCATCGTCCTCGAGCACGTGGGGCGCAAGTCCGGGATCCGTCGGCGGACTCCCGTGGGCTGCCTGCGGGTCGGCCCGAGCACCCTCCTCGTCGTCGCCGAGCACGGACGGGGTGCCGACTGGGTCCGCAATGCGCTGGCCGCCGGCAGCGTGTCGGTGTGGGTCGAGGGCCGGCGCTACCGGGGACGGGTGGAGCCGGATCCGGAGGAGGACCCGCAGGAGGTGCTGCGGCGAATGCGAAACCCCGTCCACCGGGGCATGATCCGGGCGATGGCCCACGAGGCCGAGGTGATGCGGGTCGAACTGCTGGAGCCCGAATAGGGCGATTCCCGCGGCAGTCGCACCTGGGGTTAGGCAAACCTAACCTCGGGGACTATAATCGTAGGCAAAGGGAACGACAACCGGCGCGATCACGAGGAGGTTCGGATTATGGTGACCGAGGCGCGTGACCCCGCACTGGTCGAGAACGACGAGGTCCGCCAGCTCAAGCAGGGATACAAGTACGGCTGGCACGACCGGACGAACTACGTCGAGAAGCCTCAGCGCGGGCTCTCCCACGCGGTGATCGACCAGATCTCCGACCGGAAGAGCGAGCCCGACTGGATGCGGAAGTTCCGGCACCGCTCGCTCGACTACTTCGTGCGCCGGCCGATGCCTTCGTGGGGAGCCGATCTCTCCGGCATCGACTTCGACGAGTTCTACTACTACATCAAGCCCACCGAGAAGGTGAAGAGCTGGGAGGACATGCCTCCCGAGATCCGCGAGACCTGGGACAAGCTCGGGATCCCCGAGGCGGAGAAGAGCTACCTCGGGGGCGTCACCGCCCAGTACGAGAGCGAGGTCGTCTACCACTCGACCAAGAAGGAGCTCGAGGCGCTCGGGGTCATCTTCACCGACACCGACAGCGCGGTGCGTGAGCACCCCGACCTGGTCAAGGAGTACTTCGGGACGATCATCCCGCCCAACGACAACAAGTTCTCCGCCCTCAACTCGGCGGTCTGGTCGGGCGGATCGTTCATCTACGTGCCGCCGGGCGTGTCGGTCGAGATCCCGCTCCAGGCCTACTTCCGGATCAACCAGGAGAACATGGGCCAGTTCGAGCGGACGCTGATCATCGTCGACGAGGGGAGCTGGGTGCACTACGTCGAGGGCTGCTCGGCCCCCATCTACTCCTCCGACTCGCTCCACTCCGCCGTGGTCGAGATCATCGTGAAGGATGGCGCCCGGTGCCGGTACACGACGATCCAGAACTGGTCGAACAACGTCTACAACCTGGTGACCAAGCGCGCCGTCGCCTACGACGGCGCCACGATGGAGTGGGTCGACGGGAACCTCGGCTCGAAGGTCACGATGAAGTACCCGTCGGTCTACCTGATGGGCAAGGGCGCCAAGGGAGAGATCCTCTCGGTCGCCTACGCCGGCGACGGCCAGCACCAGGACGCCGGCGGCAAGTGCGTCCACGTCGCCCCCCAAACCCAGTCGTCGATCATCTCGAAGTCGATCAGCAAGGACGGGGGCCGCGCCGGATACCGGGGGCTCGTCCGCATCGAGGACGGAGCCACGAAGGCGAAGTCGAACGTGCGCTGCGACGCCCTGATCCTCGACGACCGCTCGCGCAGCGACACCTACCCCTACAACGAGATCGAGGAGGAGACCGCCGCCGTCTCCCACGAGGCCACCGTCTCGAAGATCGGCGACGAGCAGCTCTTCTACCTGCAGAGCCGGGGCATCGACGAGGCCGAGGCGATGAGCCTGATCGTGCGGGGCTTCATCGAGCCGATCACCAAGGAACTTCCGCTGGAGTACGCCGTAGAGCTCAACCGCCTGATCCAGCTGCAGATGGAGGGATCAGTCGGATAGCCTTGGATGACGTGCCGAGGGTGGTGCGACTGAGTCGAGTTTTCGGACGTGAGCAGGATGGGGCGCACGTCACGAAAGGCCCGGCAGGCGCCGAACGAAGTGAGGCCCTGCCGGAATTGAAAGACGCCGCCGGAGGCGGCCCCATGCCTAGGACGGGGAGCGAAGCGACCCGCTGAGTCGTTCCTTCCCTTCCCGCAAATCGAGGCTGGCTACGGCCGGTCTCGATTTGTGACTTGGGGATCCTCACGGCGCACGCGGGGAGAGAGGTACCTGAGCAATGGCATTCAGTCGGGAAGACGTCGAGGCCCTGTCCGCCGCCCTGGGCGAGCCGGGCTGGGTGCTCGAGCGCCGTCTGGCGGCGTGGAGCACGTTCGAGTCGATGGAGCTCCCCCGCGAGAAGCAGGAGCCCTGGCGCTACACCGACCTCCGGCGCCTCAAGTTCCGCCTCGACGGCTTCTCCCCCATCCGCCCGGGGACCGCGAACGAGCTGACCAGCGAGGCCCGCGCCCTTCTCGGCCAGGAGGGCGAGCGGGCCGGCTACATCGTCCAGCGCGACGCCGACGTGGTTCTCAAGCAGCTCGACGCCGGGCTGGGGAAGCAGGGGGTCGTGCTCACCGACATCCACACCGCCGTCGCCGAGCACGGCGACTTCCTGAAGGAGCACCTGTTCGGATCGGTGGACGTCGGACGGCACCTCCTCACCGCGCTGCATGGAGCGATGTTCTGCGGCGGGACCTTCCTCTACGTCCCCCGCGGCACCAGCGTCACGGTGCCGGTGGAGAGCCAGCGCTGGATCGATCAGGCCGGGGGCTCGATCTTTCCCCACACGCTGATCATCGTGGAGGAGGGAGCCGAGCTCCTCTACTTCGAGCGGCTCCGCTCCCCCGACCTCGACGGGCCCGCCCTGTCGAACGGCGCCGTGGAGATCGTCTGCGGGCAGGGATCGCGAGTGACCTTCGCCTCCCTGCAGGAGTACAGCGAGGAGGTGTGGCACTTCGCCGCCCAGCGAGCGGTCTCGAGCCGCGACGTGACGCTGCGAAGCCTGGTCGTGACGCTCGGCGGACGCTTCTCGCGCATCGAGACCGACGGGGTCATCCGCGGGCAGGGCTCCAGCTCGGAGATGCTCGGCCTCTACTTCGCCGAGCACGGCCAGCACTTCGACCACCGCACGCTCCAGGACCACGTCGCCGGTGGGTCGACCTCCGACCTGCTGTACAAGGGCGCACTCAAGGACGAGTCGCGATCGGTCTACTCGGGGCTGATCCGGGTGCACGAACAGGCCGCGAAGACCGACGCCTATCAGCTCAACCGCAACCTCGTGCTCTCCGACAACGCCAAGGCCGACACCAAGCCGGAGCTGGAGATCAAGAACAACGACCTGCGCTGCACCCATGGCGCCAGCGTCGGCCAGATCGACGAGAACGAGCTCTTCTACCTGCAGACCCGTGGGATCGACAGCGCCGAGGCCCAGCGCCTCATCGTCACGGGATTCTTCGAGGACGTCATCACCCGCATCCGCATCGAGGAGGTCCGCGCGGTCCTCCACGATGCCATCGAGAGAAAGCTGGAGGGATCATGGCGGAGAACGGATGGGTCCGGGTCGCCTCGGCGGACGACTTGAAGCCCGGGCACATCGCGCAGGTCTTTGTCGACGAGGAGCCGGTGGCCCTCGCCTGCGTGGACGGCGAGTTCCTCGCCACGCACGACATCTGCTCGCACGAGTACGCCGAGATGCACGACGGCTGGATCGAGGGAGACGAGATCGAGTGCCCCCTGCACGGCTCCCGCTTCTCGATGCGGACCGGCCAGGTGAGGAACCTGCCCGCGACGCAGCCGATTGACGTCTACGAGGTGAAGGTCGACGGCGGTGACGTCTACGTGCGGGCCCCGCACAGTCGGGGGAGTTCCCCCGACAACCCCCCAGTTTGATGGAGCGGGCGACCCGCAAGCGAGGAAGCGGATGAGCGAACCCACGGGGAGTTCCCCCGACAACCCCCCAGTTCGATGGAGCGGGCGACCCGCAAGCGAGGATGCGGATGAGCGAAGCCACGGGGAGTTCCGCCGACAACCCCCCAGTTCGATGGAGCGGAAGAGCCGCGAGGAGGAGGAGATGAGCGAACCCATCCTGACGATCGAGGACCTCCACGTCTCCGTGGAGGGCAAGCAAATCCTGCGCGGCGTCGAGCTCAAGATCCTCCCGGGCGAGATCCACGCCATCATGGGGCCCAACGGATCCGGCAAGTCCACGCTGGCCAATGCGCTGCTGGGCAAGCCTGGCTATGAGGTCGGGCAGGGCCGCATCCTCTACCAGGGCGAGGACATCGTGGGGCTGGCGCCCGAGCAGCGGGCTCGGCTGGGCATGTTCCTCGCCTTCCAGTACCCGACCGAGATCCCCGGCGTTTCCGTGGTCAACTTCCTCCGCACCGCCTACAACGCGGTGCACGCCGACAAGCAGCTCGGCCCCCTGGAGTTCCGCCGCTACCTCCAGGAGAAGATGGACCTGCTCGAGGTGGGCGAGGCGCTGATCAATCGCTACGTCAACCAGGGCTTCTCCGGCGGCGAGCGCAAGCGCGCCGAGGTCCTGCAGATGGCGGTGCTCGACCCCGAGATGGCGATCCTCGACGAGACCGACACCGGCCTCGACATCGACGCCCTCCGCGAGGTCGCCTCGGGCGTCACGCGCATCCACAACGACCAGCGCGGCATGCTCCTCATCACGCACTACCAGCGCCTGCTGAACTACATCGAGCCCATGTATGTCCACGTCCTCATGGCCGGCCGAATCGTCCGCTCGGGCGGCAAGGACCTCGCCCAGGAGCTCGAGGCCAAGGGCTACGAGCAGTTCCGGGCCGAGGTCGGCGTTCCCGAGGGAGAGGAGCTGACCGACGAGGCCTGACCGGCGCGCCCGGCACCGGGCGTTGCTGACCGCGCTCGTGCTGCCGGCACTGCTCGCGGTGTCGTGCCGCGGCGGTTCGGCCAGCGACCGGAAGCAAACGCCCGCCGGTGCGAGCCCGCGCCTGACTCCGTCCGAATTCACGGCGACCATCACCCACCCCCTGTTCCCGCTCTCCTCGATTCCGACCACGGTCTTCGAGGGCGAGGAGCGCGAGCCGCGCCGGGGGACCACAATCCGCACGCGGGCCGAGAAGCGGGTGCTCGGCACCACCAGCCAGGTCGCCGGCGTCGAGGTGGCGGTGGTCGAGGTGAAGGAATACGAGGACGGCGAGCTCGTCGAGCGTACCCTCGACTACTTCGCCCAACACCGCGACGGCAGCGTCTGGTACCTGGGGGAGCGGGTCGACGAGTACGAGGACGGCAAGGTGGTGGGCCACGAAGGCCAGTGGCTCGCCGGCGAGAAGGGAGCGAGTCCCGGGCTCTTCATGCCGGCAGAGCCGAAGGTGGGCCAGACCTTCGAGCAGGAGCGGGCACCGGGCGTCGCCGAGGACCGGTCGACCGTGGTATCGGACCATGTCTCGGTGACGACGCCGGCCGGCTCGTTCACCGACTGCATCAAGACCGAGGACTTCGCCCCGCTCGACAAGGTCACCGAGCTCAAGCACTACTGCCCCGGCGTCGGTCTCGTCCGCGAGGAGTTCCAGGGCGGCACGCTCGACCTCGTCCGCTACCGCTGACCTCCCACCGCAGGGTGGGCGGACGGTCAGCGAGAACGTCTACGTCCTTTGCAGGATGGAAATCCGGTGGGCGCTCCCTAGACGGTAGTTACGTGGGCAAAGCACCGTGAATCGGGCCCTGACCTGGAGAGATGGCGATTGATCGGGCCGTGTTTCTGGCTACAAGACCTTGAGCGGGACAGGAGCCTCGATCAATTCGAAGGCCCTGCGCTGGGTCGGTGACGGCTGCGAGAGCTGCTGGAAGGTGGGGGTGTTCGGCGCGGTCGTGATGCTGACGTCGCTGCGGATGAGCGTGGCGAGGTGATCGAGCAAGCTCGAGAAGCTGTGTGCCGGCTCCCCTTCGGCAGTGCGCCGGCGTGATGCCTTCTTGTTGGCCGACTCCGAGCGCCTCGCGGGCGCGACCGGATCTTGCTTGATGGGTGGGTCTTCGTCGGTGAACGTCAGCGGGGCCCACGCCTTTCTCAGGTGCCACACGACATACTCAGCGAGCATGCAGATGAGAGCGTGCCCCCGGACGCGCTCCTCGCGACGGTGGCGGATGGGGCCGATATCCAAGTCGACCGACTTCAAGCTTCGAAAGTCCCGCTCGACCTCGGCCAACCGTTTGTAGGACTCAACCACCTTCGGGGCGCTCAGGTTCTCGGAGCCGACGCTTGTTCGCACGACGTAGACGCCGTCGAGAGCGGCTTCTTTGTCGATGCGCTCTTGCCGGCGTGAGTAGTCGAACCAATCGTCTGTGATTGAAACCTCGAAGTGCTTGCCAACCTTGCGTTTGTTGATCACCTTGCCCACCCGGATGCCGATATCGGCCTTGCCGCGAAGAGGCCGCTTGTCCCTCATGGTCGCCTGCTTGATCCCTAGAAGATCCTTTTCGGTCGCCTCGAGCAGCTCGGCGCGCTTTCTCTCCCGCTCGGCTGCGACGCGGGGGTTGCGGCAGCACACCAGACGCTCCTCTGGGTAGCTGGGGTGGGCGATCTCGGCCAGGTTGTGCTCGTCGAACAGCGACATCTGGATGGCGCCGGCCTCGGCAAGGGCCTGGATCTGCGGCGCCCTCAGCGCGGTGATCCAGCCCAAGCCGCCGATCTCTTTGAGCGCGTCGATGCGCGCCCCGGTGATCATTCCGCGGTCGCCAACTACCACTACCGAGGACACCCCGAAGCGATCCTTGAGCTTGGCCGACGCTGCGACGAACGCGGTCGGATCTGCGGTGTTGCCTTTGAACACCTCGATCGAGATTGGGCGGCCGTCGATGTCGGTCATGAGCCCGTAGTTGATCTGGGGTAGGCCTCGCCTTCTGTCACGCGGGAACCCCAAGGCCGCGAGTGGGCATGTCCTGCCCTCGTAGTGCGATGACGACAGGTCGTAGAGCACGAGGGAGCCGGGATGAAGATGACGGTTGGCCAGGGCTGCCTCGATCGGCTCCTGACGAGCAACCAGCCAGTCCATCGCCCGGTAGACGTCGTCGGTGCTGGCCCCCTCAATGCCGAGGTCTTCGGCCAGGGTGGTGTCAGCCCACCAGCGGGTGGTAGCGAGCTTGGAGCCGGGACGCACAACCCGAGCGACGATCAGCCCGAGCGTAAGGTCCCGCTCGGAGCAGGCCTGGCCGAGCAGCTTTTCAAGCCCAAGCTTGTTTCCCATCGCCGCCACCGCGGCGACATGGCCGTGGGGCAGAGAGCGCTCGATCACAAACGCGTCGGACGCGGCCACGAGGCGCTCCCCGGCGAGCCCGCGCTGCACTGCCTCGATCAGCTCGCTCGGTAGGTGCGAGATGTTGCCGACAGTCTCGTGGCGCACCTTGCCGCCCTCTCGGTAGGTACGCCGCAGCAGGTGTGAGACGTATTCGTGATCTTTGTATTTACTGACGATACGCGCGACGTGGACTGCCCCAGACCTTTTCGCCATACCGGTACTGTACACGATCCCGACATGGGTCCAGCGCATTTCCTTGGCTACACACAAGCCATTCTGGGTTTCGCATACCAGGCTGGCTTCTCTCAGGCCATTCTCTTTAAAGCTATTCTCTCGGAGGGTGGTGTATATTCGCTGGCTACAATCTACAGGTCGCAGTCCCCCCAAGAGCCCTTACTACCTGGGGTTTTTCGCACCAGAATCCTCACCACGCCACGTAACTACCGCCTAGACTCCGAACGGGACTTCGGGAGCACGTCGCTCCCCTCGGGAACGCGAGGTGGAGCAGGCACGAGGGGGTTGCGCATGCGCCGGCACAGGTGGTGGGTAGCGGGCCTGGCAGTGGTGGCGATGGCGGTCGCGCCGAGCGCCTGGGGTGGGACCGATCCCAGCGAGACCACCCACCAGGACTTCGACCGCGACAACTTCGCCAACCCGACCGCGATCAGCAACAAGTGGACGCCGCTGGTTCCCGGGACGAAGTACGTCCTGGCAGGGACGGTTGAGGAGGGCGGCGATCGGATCCACCATCGCGTCGTGACGATCGTCACCGATCTCGTCAAGGTGATCGACGGCGTGGCGTCCGTCGTCGTGTGGGAGCAGGACATCAGCGACGGCACGCCCGTCGAGACGGAGCTGCGATTCCACGCCCAAGACAACGAGGGGAATGTCTGGAACCTCGGCGAGTATCCGGAGGAGTTCGAGGACGGGCAGTTCGTCGGAGCCGACAGCACCTGGATCCCGGGCGTGGACGGGGCGAAGGCAGGCCTGCTGATGCGCGGCGATCCTCAGGTGGCGACCTCGGCCTACCTCCAGGGGATCGCCCCCGCGATCGACTTCCGCGACAAGGCCCAGGTGCTCGATGCGCACGAGCAGACATGCGTGCCGACGGGGTGCTACGACAACGTCCTCATCATCGACGAGTGGAACCCGCTCGAGCAGCCCCAGGACGGTCATCAGCTCAAGTACCACGCGCCGCGCGTCGGCGTGGTTCGCGTCCAGGCGGTCGGAGGCGAGGCCCAGGAGAACCTGGGGCTGGTGAATGTGGAGCGCCTCGGCGCAAAGGCGCTCGCCAACGTGCGAGAGGAGGCCCTTCGTCTCGACCGCCGCGCCTACCGATTCGCCCGCCCCGTCTACAAGGACACGCCTCCGGCCGCGCCCGCCTCCTAGCCTAGGCCGGTCCGGCCCATAACCTCCGGCCGCGTCCGGTCCGGAGGAGCAAGCTACGAGGCGGGATAGGATAGGTAGGTGGACCCGGCGCAGATCCGCGAAGACTTTCCCGTCCTCGATCAGGAGGTGAACGGGCACCCCCTCGTCTATCTCGACAACGCAGCCACCTCCCAGCGGCCGAGGCAGGTCATCGACGAGATCAAGCGGTTCTACGAGCAGGACAACGCCAACGTCCACCGTTCGGTGCACACCCTCGGCGAGCGAGCTACCGCGCTCTACGAGGGAGCCCGGATCAAGCTCGCCGACTTCCTCGGAGCCTCCAGCCACGAAGAGCTGATCTTCACCAAGTCCGCCACCGAGGCCCTCAACCTGCTGGCCTACGCCTGGGGCCGGCACCATCTCGCCGAGGGCGACGAGGTGATCGTCACCGAGATGGAGCACCATTCGAACCTGGTCTCCTGGCAGCTCGCCTGCCGGGACACCGGGGCCACTCTGCGGGCGATCCCAGTCACCGATGACGGACATCTCGACCTCGAGGCCTTCGACCGTATGCTCTCCCCGAGGACGAAGATCGTCGCCGTCTGTCACGTCTCCAACGTGCTCGGAACGATCAACCCGGTTGCCGAGGTCGCCGAGCACACCCACCGCGCCGGAGCCGTCGTGATCTGCGACGGGGCGCAGGCCGCCCCCCATGTGCCGGTCGAGGTGACCAGGCTGGGCTGCGACTTCTACGCCGGCACCGGGCACAAGATGCTCGGGCCCACCGGGATCGGGTTCCTCTGGGGACGCCGGGATCTCCTTGAGGAGATGGAGCCGTTCCACGGCGGCGGCGAGATGATCCGCGACGTGTGGATCGACCGCGCCACCTGGAACGAGGTCCCCTACAAGTTCGAGGCGGGGACGCCGCCGATCTCGGGGGCGATCGGGCTCGGCGTCGCGATCGACTACCTGAATGCCATCGGGATGAAGGCGGTGCGCGACCACGAGATGGAGCTCACGAAGTACGCGCTCGAGCGCCTGACCGCCGTCCCAGGCGTCGTCGTGTACGGGCCTGGAGACGTCGACGAGAAGGGCGGCCTCGTCTCGTTCAACCTCGGCGAGATCCATGCCCACGACGTCGGGACGATCCTCGACACCCAGGGAGTGGCGGTGCGGGCCGGGCATCACTGCGCCAAGCCGCTCATGCGGCGTCTCGGAGTGCCGGCGACCACGCGGGCCTCGTTCTACGTCTACAACACGGCAGACGACGTCGACCGGCTGGTCGGCGCCCTCGACGAGGTGACGAGGTTGCTGGGATGAGCGGCCTCGAGGAGCTCTACAAGGAGGTCATCCTCGACCACTACCGGGCCCCGCGGAATCGCGGGAAGCTCGAGCCGGCCGACGTCGACCTTCATCGCGACAACCCGTTGTGCGGCGACGAGATCCACCTCTACGCGCAGATCGAGGACGGGGAGATCACCGGGATCACCTTCGAGGGCAAGGGCTGCTCGATCTCGCAAGCGTCGGTGTCGATGATGACCGAGAAGGTCAAGGGTCAGCCGATGCCCGATGCCGAGGACCTGGCCCAGACCTTCAAGAAGATGATGCAGGGCGAAAACCCTCCCGACCTCGATCGGCTCGGCGACCTCGTGGCGCTGCAGGGCGTCCAGAAGTACCCCGTGCGCATCAAGTGCGCGCTGCTGGCCTGGAACACCCTCCTCGAGGGGCTGAAGGCCTACCGCGAGAAGCACGGCGAGTAGCGGCCGGGCGCCCGGCGGCGGGGGCTCCCCCGCCTCCCTCACGAGCTCAGGTCGATCAGCGGTGTCGCGTTGGCATCCGACGGAGATCCGGTCCGCCTCGGACGCGGGCTCGTCGTCGCGTCCGGTGCCGGCGTCGGGCTCGGGTCGGGGACCGGCTCCGAGGCGATCGGCCCCGTCGGGGTTGGCTCGGGGGCCTGGATGGCGGACTCCGGCGCGGTGACGAGCAACGGCTCCAACACGGAGAGCAGCGAGGTCGTGCCGGTCACAACGGGGGCCGGCGACGGGCTCGGCTCGGGGGCATCCGGGGCAGAAGGCGCCGTGGTCCGGATCGCCCCGGTCGCCGGGACCGAGACGATCTCTGCGGGGACGAGCACGGCCGACTCCCCGTCGACGAGGCTCGGCGGCTCCTCCGCGGATTGCGGAGCACCCTCGACCGGCACGGGTCTCGACCGTCGCACTCCGAGCACCAGCGACGGGGTGGCAGGTCGGTCCAGGATCGGCGCCGAGGGCGCCGCACCCGGGATGCCGCCGGCCGCCGGCACCGTGACGGCCCACTCCGGCTTGGGGGCGTCGGCTCGGGCGTCGAGGATCGCTTGCAGCGCGGCGGGCCCGCTCGGCACGGGCCGCGCGGTGAACAGATGATCGGCGGCCACCGCGGCCACGAGGATCCCGAAGGCGAGGAGATACCTGGCTCGCATTGCCTGCGTCCCCGGGCCCACGCACCCCCTCGGCTGAGTGCCTGCTCTACTTATTCCTCCCGGAGAGTGGTCGAAACCGCATCCTCCCCCGCCCGACTTTTATCACTTTCCCCCTTGCTAAACGTTAAAAGTGGGCTAGAGTTTTCCCTATGCCCGTGGGAGACGACCATTCCGTCAAGGCCGCAAAGGCCCTGGCGCTACCGACCCGCTCGGCCATCCTTGCCCACCTGCTGAAGTCCGGCCCCCTCACCGCCCGCGAGATCGCCACCGCGTTCACCCTCCACCCCAACGTCGCCCGCGCCCACCTCGACCTGCTCGTCGAGGCGGGGTTCCTCGCCACCGGGGTGCGGCGCAAGGGGAAGGGCAGGCCCGCCAAGGTCTACTTCACCTGGGAAGGCGAGATGGGGGCGCTGGAGGACTGGGAGGTCTCTCCCCCGCCGGCAGGCATCCACCACGAGTCGGAGATGATCGTCCCCGTCGCCGAGGCCGCGGTCGCACGCGTTTCCACGCAGGCGAACCCTTACCGGCTCCTCGCGGCCATCCTCATCCGTCTCGTGGAGCGGGTCGAGAACGCCACGCTCTACACGCTCGCCGAGCAGGTCGCCCGTGAGGAGGGCCGCAAGATGATGCTCGGCTACCGCGGCGGCGGGCTGGACTTCGCGGCCGCAGTGCGGGCCCTGGTCGAGGAGCTTCGGCGCTTCTCGCCCCGGGCGCATATCGTGCGGCTCGACCACGACGATGCCGAGATCGAAACGCCGGACTGTCCCTTCCGGGACATCGCGCTCGAGCACTCCGACCTCGTGGCGATCATCGACCCCGCGTTGAAGGAGGGAGCGATGGCTGCCCTCGGCCACCCGAGCGAGGTCGAGGTCGAGACCTCGGTGGCCCTGGGCGACGCGGTTTGCCGGGAGGTGATCCGCAAGGCCGATCCGCAGACGGCAACAAGGCCAAAGCGCACAACGAAAGACCTGCGGTGAAAAGCCAAGCAGTGATTCCCGGGTGTAGGGCATGACTCAACAAGCCTCGGGGGAATCCCCCCGAAGCCGGGCCACCCTGTCGGCTCGGCCAGGGCTACGAAGCCTGGCGAGCCCCCGGAGGCCGGTAGATCTGGCCGCTCCGCAGCATGGAGTCGACCAGACGGACCAGCTTCCGGGCGGTGAGCACGAGGCCCCGCTTGTGCTTGTGGCGGGTTGCCTCGGCGTACTTGATGCCGTAGTAGGAACCGAACTCCTCGGCGTGCAGACGCACCGAGTTGGCGCCTTCGACCAGGTAGTA
>JBOGWP010000094.1:0-12477 GCA_050693875.1 Actinomycetota bacterium | reverse complement strand
GAGAGCTTCCGATCCTCATCGAGAGGCTGGCAGCACATGCCGCAAGGTTGTCGTCGGAGGCAGATAAGGTTGCGTAATCAAGCCGTCGGGTCGCCACCTAAATTCCACGGCGATCGGGACATCCTCCGTCGGCGGCGCGCAGCAGGCTGCGCGCCTGGTAGTACGTCTTGACATCGGCCGGTGCGGCGTAGAAGTAGTCGGGCATGCCCGTGATCGGCAGCAGGTTGCTGACCAACAGCTCGCGCACCGGGGGAGGACCGAGGTAGAGGCCGTCGTGGCGGGGGCGTGATATCTGCCACAGGCCCTCGTCCATGCTTTCGTCGAAGCGGTCCTTGTCCCGGTCAAAGACGATCCTGCGCGACGCGCGCTGCTCTGGGTGCGCGGCGAAGTAGTCCTTGACCTAGACCCAATAGGCCTTACCGCTCGCTGGGTGGGAGCGCACGAGGATGACAGGCGCGTTGCCGTTGAGCCAATAGCGCAGGTCCTCGTCGCGGCAGACGAATGTCACGGGTGCGTTGGCGCGAAAGGGGACGCCAGTAGCCTTGCTCTGGACGAGCACGATCCGGCCGGTCGCCTCACGCTTCGGCTTCCTGACCAACTCGACCCAGCCGTCGATGCCGACGTCGACCTGGTTCTCGTTCCAGTTATGGCCGAGGGTCGAGAAGACGGTCGCGATCAAGGCGATGCCCTGCCGCTCGATTTGCCTGGTGCGGAGTGCGTACTTGCTCATCCTGCGCTGCTCTTTCGAAGTGGTGAGCCTCGCTCGACCGAACGTGCGTTCGAGTATGCTGACTTTACGGCGTCGCCCCTGGATGTCGGCGAACAGATCGGTCTAGGTGGCCGACTGTGACAAGGGGAACTGGGCCGAGTCAGCGTGCAGGGCCGGCTCGTCGACCCAACGTGTCAACCCGCCGAGGATGGCGACGACGGCAATCGCAGCCATGCCTCCCACCGCAAGGTGCACGACGGCCGCGGGTGCCCGGGTGGAGAAGGCCCAGGATGCCCAATCCGCCGATCACCGAGGCAAGGACAATGGGAGCTCTCGCGCCCGCATGGCCTGTGGTCCCGAAGTCACTACCGTCAGCCGCAAGGCCGGTGAGGCCGCATAAAATCCAAATCCCGGAGTCTCTACCGATTCCAGGGCGGTTCAATGCTCGCCAAGCTCCCCATCCTTGCCAGGCGCCTGGCCGAGCTGCCTAACCAACAGCTGCGGGCCATCTTCGAGAGCCTGCAGCTCACCGTCACGTATTTCCACGAGACGCACGAGGCCGCCGTCGAGATCGTTCTGCGGGATGAAGGAACAACGTGGTCATACGATGGTCAGGTCAATGCGGTGCACCCAGCTATACACGATACGAACACAAACACCCTGCTTAAAGGGCCGCGCGTATCCGTTTAGCCTGGGAGCGAGGAACGTCTACACCTTCTCCTGTTTGAGCCCCTCGTACTTTCGTCTCTTTTAGTGGTCGGGGGCCGTTGTACTATTGCACGGAACGCTGCCAGCGGGTCCGGGATCTCTTGTGCAGATCTTTTTGGATAAGGTCCGCCTGACTTCGAGGCGGTTGGCGGCGCGGCCCGGACCGATCACCAGCCATCGGGATCCTCGCCGTAGAAGGCGTTGTAGGCGGCCTGGTCGCTGTACATGAACCAGGACTCGGAGAAGCGTCCCTCGCTGTCGATCTTGAATGCGATCGCTCCGTGGTCCTCCAGGCGACGCTCCGACGCCCAGGCCCGCCAGAACATCACGGCATGGTCGTCGTCTGCGATCACCTCGTCGGCCTCCACTCCGAAGGTGCCCTCAGTCAGCTCGTTCAGCGGATGAAGAAGTCGGTGAGCTCCTGACGTCCGCGGTAGTTGCCGCTAATCAGGTTGTCCCCCGGAACGTGGAAGAGGGTGTCGTCGGCGAAGTACGACATGAACTTCTCCAGGTCGCCCTGCTGGACCGCCTCGAGGCAGGCCTACACGCTTTGTACATTGGGATGCTGGGTCGAGTCTGACATCCTCGATCTCCCCCTCGGTGAATCGATCACGCCATTCGGTCGCGATCATCGCCCCGTCACCACGCGACGCAAGAGGGGGTCGCGGAAGGTGCCAGGCTACCGCGTGCGACGTATTGCCCGGACCCGGCGCCACGCATAGCATCCGACGGGGGTCCTGCAGTCGGGGGTATGCACCCCACGCCGCCCTGGTTCAGAAAGGAGTTCGCTGTGACCGAACGCAAGCGCCGCTCCTTCGGAGCGCTCCTCGTCATCCCCGCGCTCGTCCTTGCCTTCTCCGGCTCCGCGGCCCTGGCCACGACGGAGACGCACACCGAGCACGTCAAGAACTTCACCGAGTCTTTCACAGAGTTCGAGCCCTGTCTTGGTGTGACTCTCGACGTCACGATCACCTACAACGCGGTCTTCCACGTGACCGAGACCAAGAACGGCTTCCACGTGACCGGCACATCCGCTGGGACGTTCGTCGCGGTGGGGGGCGGCACGACCTACACCGGCCATTTCTCGAACTGGTTCGGGCAGAACGACAATCCCAACACCGACAACGCCACCTTCACCTTCCACGTCACCGGGAAGGGCGACGACGGGTCGAGATTCCATTTCAAGGAGGTCGCCCACGTCACCGCGGACGAGATCATCGACGTCGAAACAGGCGACTGGGTGGGTCAGAAGGTCGCCTTCGACAAGCTCCGCTGCGGTTAAGCCGTCAGCGCGATGAACACCATGGCCCCCGCGACCAGGCAGTAGATCGCAAAAGGCCGCAGCCCTCGCCGGTGCAGGTAGGCGATCAGCCCGCCGATCGCGGCGTAGCTCGTGATCGTCGACACGACCAACCCGACGGCCATCTGCGCTCCGCCCACCCGGCCGCGGGCCAGATCCGGCACCTCGAACGCCAGGCTTCCTGCGATCGCGGGGATCGCCATCAGGAAGGAGAACCTCGCCGCCCGGACCCTACTCACTCCGCTGCCGAGACCGGTGGCGATCGTCGACCCGGACCGCGAGATTCCCGGCAGGAGCGCCACCGACTGGGCCAAGCCGATGGCCAGAGCCCGGCCCGGCGTCACCGCCTCTGCCAGCTCCTCGACGCCCGCCCCCTCGTCGTCCCCTCGAGGCGGCCGGCGGCGCTCGATCAGGTCGGCGGCGAACAGGATGACGCCGGTCCCCATCAGAAGCAGCGCCACCAGCTCCTCCCGGCCGAACTGCTGCTCGATGACGTCCTTGAGCGGCAAGCCGATCAGGGCTCCGGGCAGCGTCGCCAGCGCGAGGAGCACCACGAGCCGTCTCGGGGCGCCCGGCCGGAAGAGGCCGAAGAGCAGCTGCACGAGCTCGCGCCAGAAGTAGGTCACGACTGCGAGCAGGCTCCCGGCATGCAGCAGTACGAGAAACGAGAGCGGGGGCTCGGGCCACCCGAGCACCGCCGGGACGAGGACGAGGTGGCCCGACGACGAGATGGGAAGAAACTCGGTCAGTCCCTGCACCAGCCCCAGGATGGCGGCGTGAACGACGGTCACGTTGCCGGGTTATTGGCCAGGCCGAGCTCAACCGCGGGCGAGGTCACGGGGCGTGACCGGGGCAGGCGCCCGACTCTCCTCGCCTCCGGGAACCGCGGGAGCAAGAACGAGCGACACGTGTCCGAGCGACTCGGCCATGGCCAACCGCTGCGCCTCCTCCGGGGTGACGAATAGCGTGATGGCGACACTGCTCTGCTCCTCCTCACGGTCGAGGCCGGCGGCGGCGCCCACCCTCTCATATGCCCCCGCGCCGCGCCCGAGGGTTCGCACGGCCACCACCTCCTTCGAGCGCAGCACGGTGGCGGCGGTGGCCTCGCCGAGCACCTCCGCCGGGAAGGTCACGACGACGTCGACGCGGTCGCTCCGCTGCGGGACGATGCCGGAGCGCGCCGAGACCGGGAGGACGTAGGCGCGCATCCCTGCGGGCACGAGGGAGGACAACCCTCCGGTCGTGGCGAGCTTGCGCTGGGTCAGGGCCTCGCCTTCGAAGACCGGGACGGCAAGGACCCGTCCGAGCACGGCCGACCGGCCCAGGATTGCCCCCGGAGGCAGGTAGCGCTCGGGATGCTTGATCGTCGTGACCATCGCCGCCTCGAGGGTGATCCCCGGCTCGAGATCACGGACGGCGACCACCATCGGGACCAGGCGGCCGGCCACCGGGACCTGGGCACGGAGCCAAGACAGATAGGAGTAGACGGAGACCCCGGTGACGAGCGCCGCCAGCACCGCCGCCACCCTCCACACTGAGATGCGACGGCGGGTCAGGGCCAGGGTGCTCATTTCCCTCACCTCCGGGATGCCTACGGCAGCCGCGGGCAACGGTGGGGAAGCAACGGGATTCTACTCCCGAGCGAGATCGGGCACGGCAGGTTACAGCCGGGCGGCCCTGAGCGAGGTCCCGCAGGGACACGAGCGCTCGGCGGGGATGGCGGGGATCAACTCGAGGAGCAGGGACTTCAGGCGCTCGTTGTTCTCGCCCAGCACCTGCACCACCTCCTGCACCGTCACCGCCTCGACACCCTCGATCCCGGCGTCGTAGTCGGTCACCAGGGAGATGTTGACGCAGCACATCTCCAGCTCGCGGGCGAGCGGGACCTCCGGGTACTGGGTCATGTTGATCACGTCCCACCCCTGCTGCGCGTAGAAGCGACTCTCCGCCCGAGTCGAGAAGCGCGGGCCCTGGGTGACCAAAACCGTGCCCCGGTCGCGGACTGGGATCCCGAGATGCCCGGCCGTCGCCACGGCGAGCGGGCGCAGCTGGGGACAGTACGGGTCGGCGAGGGAGACGTGGGTGGTGGCCGGCCCGTCGTAGAAGGTGTCGGGGCGCCCCCACGTCCGATCGACCAGTTGATCGCAGATCACGAAGTCGCCTCGCCGGATCTCGGCACGCAGCGATCCGCAGGCGCAGGGGATGATGAGGCGCACCACTCCGAGCTCCCGCAAGGCCCAGAGGTTCGCCCGGTAGTTGATCCGGTGCGGCGGAATGGCGTGGGTGCGACCGTGCCGGGGGACGAAGGCCACCCGGCGTCCGGCCACCTCACCCACCGTCACCAGGTCGGAGGGCCCCCCGTACGGTGTCTCGATCTCGAGCTCGTCGGCCTCCTCGAACAGCCCGTAGAAGCCCGACCCTCCGATGACCCCGATCTCGGCCCCAGACGCCGGCATCCTCAGCTGCTCGTGCTCGTGGCCTTCGATCCTTCCGAGGTTCCCGACGACTTCTCTGCCGGCTTGGCTGCGGGCCCCGAGGCCCCCTCGCTGGTTTCCTCGGTGGTCCCATCCTTCTTCTTCGCCGACGCCCCCCCTGCGCCCCGCCGGTGGTCGGTCGCGTAGAAGCCGGGGCCCCGGAAGAGGATGCCGGCGGGGTGGAAGACGCGGCGCAGCCGCCCCGAGCAGCGCCGGCAGGTGTCGAGCGGGGCGTCCGTGAACGACTGGACCACCTCGAGATGGTGGCCGCACGACGTGCAGGCGTACTCGTAAGTCGGCACGGCTTCCTCGGATCGGCCGGCAGGCGGCGGGCTGCCGCTGTGGCCTCCCTAGTATGCCAGCGTGCCGGGCCGATCTTCCCCGCTTCCGTGGGGGCTGGGGAGAGCCGGCGGGGGCGGCCGTCCCCGGCGCCTCCCCCATTTGAGGTAGGGGGGGCGTAGGTAAAGTTAGCTACGAGACGTACCGAAACCTTCTGTGGAACCAAGGGGCCACGCCGAGGGATAGCGAGTTTTGTCACTCCAAACGAGACTGCTCTTCTTCTTCATCGCCATCGTGGTGCTCCCGCTGGCAGGAGCGAGCATCCTCAGCCAGCGGATCACCGTGAACGAGCTGGAACGCCGTGCCGACGCGCAGCTCGAGTTCGGAGGGACCAGCGCCCTGATCCTCTACCGGTCGAGAGCCGAGGCGATCTCGACGAGGATCACCCTGATCGCACGGGATACGACGTTCAGCAATCTCATCACCCAGCACAAGCTGCCCGAGCTGCAGGGATGGCTCGACGACCGGCTGGGCGACGAGAACGAGCTGGACTTCCTCGTGGTGGCCGATCCGAACGGCAGCGTCGTTGCCGCCGCCCTCGGGGCTCCGGATTTCCCGCCCTGGGTCACGCCCCCCACCCCGGATCAGGTCGTGGGCGAGCCCGGGCGTCCGCGCCTCCCGATCATCAAGGGGTTCGTCCCGCTCCAGGCGGGGGAGCCGGACGCGCACGTCGCCACGCTCTACGGCGGCTTCTACCTCGATCGAACGCTCGCCGACGACATCAAGCGCAGCGTCGGCCTCGACGCCACCCTGATCGTCGACGGTCGCCAGGTCGCCAGCACGATCCAGGGATCGGAGAACAGCCGCCAGCTCCGGCTCTCCCTTGGACAGACGGACCAGCTCCAGGTCGGGAGCATCGCCGGACAGGGAGTGTACGCCCGGGTGACGACCCTGAACTCCCGCATCCCGGTCCACGTCCGCGGGCTCGCGCTGTCGATGGACCAGAGCGGCATCCTCAACGTGCGGGAGACCAGCCGCTACGGCATCTTCGTGCTCTTGGGGCTGGCAGGGATTGGCTCGATCCTGCTCGGCTTCCTGCTCGCGCGGGTGGTGGTGAACCCCTTGCGCGACCTTGCCGCGGGTGCGAACGCCATCGCCGCCGGGGACTACGACCAGAACATCCCGCTCCGCTCCCACGACGAGGTCGGACAGCTCGGGCGGGCCTTCAATGAGATGGCGCTCCGCCTGAAGATCCAGGTTGCCGAACTGCGGGAGTCCCGTGAGGAGCTCAAGCGAGCCCTCACCCGCTTCGGCCAGACCCTCCGGGCAACGCACGACCAGCCCACCCTGTTCAACGTGGTGCTCGAGACCTCGATCGACACGCTGCGAGCGGAGGGCGGAACCCTGATGCTGATGACCCCCACCCGTGACGCACTGAGAACCACGGTGGCGCGCGGCGTCGAGGCCACCGACGACGAGCTGCCGATCGGGCGCGGCATCGCCGGCCGCGTCGCCGCCGCCGGGACCCCGATCCGCCTCCCCGACGCCGCCCGCTCCATCGACCGGGCGCCGCAGGAGCCCGACTTCCAGACCGTGCTTTCGGTGCCGATCTTCTCCCAGGAGCGCGTGATCGCAGTGCTCTCGGTCTACGACCGGGCGGGGGGCGGCAACTTCACCGAGTCGGACATGGGCACCCTGCTCTCGCTGGCCGACCAGGCAGGGGTCGCGATCGAGAATGTCCTGCTGCACAACGAGGCCCAGCGCCTGTCGATCACCGACGGGCTCACCGGCGTATGGAACAAGCGCTACTTCAACATGCAGTACCCGCAGGAGATCGACCGTGCGGGACGATTCCGCCGTCCGTTCTCGCTGGTGATGCTCGACCTGGACGACTTCAAGGGGATCAACGACACTCACGGGCACCAGCGCGGCGATGCCGTCCTGGTCGAGCTGGCGCGCCGGGTGAAGTCGGTGATCCGCGACATCGACTTCCTTGCTCGCTACGGCGGCGAGGAGTTCGTGCTGATCCTGCCCGAGACCGACGCCGACGGTGGCCTCCGCACCGCCGAGAAGGTCCGCCAGGCCGTCGCCGAGCGGCCGTTCGGCGAGCCGGCCGGGTTGCCGGTGACGCTCTCGCTCGGCGTGGCCTGCTTCCCCGACCACGGCACCGATGCGAGGGGCCTCCTCTACGCCGCCGACATGGCGCTGATCGAGGCCAAGCGCCAGGGGAAGAACTGCGTCGTGGTGGCGACCTACCCGCCGCCCGACGCCGCGACCGCGTAGTCCTCGCCATCAGGGCGCAGCCGCCCTTCGGGCGGGTAGACTCCCGCATCGTGCCCGTCCGCAAAGCAGTGATTCCGGCCGCCGGCCTCGGCACCAGGACGTTGCCCGCCTCGAAGGCGGTCCCCAAGGTGCTGATCCCCGTGGTCGATCGCCCGGCGATCCAGTACGCCGTCGAGGAGATCGTGCGTGCGGGCATCTCCAACATCTGCATCGTCCTGTCGCGGGGGCAGGAGAGCGTCGGCGATCACTTCACCGCCGATCCCGAGCTCGAGGCCGCGCTCGGCGCCAAAGGCAGGGAGGAAGTGCTCGAGGAGGTCCGCCGCCTCCACCACCTCGCGGACATCTTCTACGTGCGCCAGCAGGAGCCCCGCGGGCTGGGGCATGCCGTGTGGACGGCCCGCGAGCACGTGGGGGACGAGCCGTTCGCCGTGGTGCTGCCGGACGAGATCTACGACCCCGCCGAGAACATCCTCGCCGAGATGATCCAGACCTACGACGAGCACGGGTCGAGCACGATCGCGGTGAAGGAGGTCCCCAACGACCAGATCCACCTCTACGGGGCGATCGGCCCCGAGAACCCCGACGACGAGACCCTGCGGGTCCGGACGGTGATCGAGAAGCCCGAGCCCGATCAGGCTCCCTCGAACCTGGCCTCGGTCGGACGGTACGTGCTCGCTCCCGACATCTTCGAGGTGATCGCAAAGCTCGAGCCAGGTGCCGGCGGCGAGATCCAGCTGGCCGATGCCCTCGACATGCTGGCCCGGGAGGGCCGGTTGCTGGCTCGCCGCTACGACGGGCGGCGTTGGGACGTCGGCACCAAGCCGGGCTTCCTTCAGGCCACCGTGACGCTGGCGGCAGAACGGGCGGACCTGGGGCCCGCCTTCCGGCGCTTTCTCGAGTCGTTCCGCGCCTGACCGTGGAATCTGGGCTGCCCCACCTCACGCAGTCCGGTGAAGCGCACATGGTCGACGTGTCCGCCAAGGAGCCGACCGAGCGCGAGGCCAGGGCCGAGGCCTTCGTCCGAATGGCCCCCGAGACGCTGGAGCTGCTGCGCCGGGGAGAGGTCGCCAAGGGCGACGCCTTCGCGGTGGCCAGGGTGGCCGGGATCATGGCGGCGAAGCGGACCCCCGATCTCATCCCGCTCTGCCACCCGCTGTCGCTGTCCTCGGTCGAGGTCGAGCTCGAAGCGGAGGGCGAGGGGGTGACGATCCGCAGTGCGGTGCGCTGCCGGGACCGCACGGGGGTGGAGATGGAAGCCCTGGTCGCGGCCTCGGTGGCCGCGCTCGCGCTCTACGACATGGTCAAAGCCGCCGAGCGGGGCGTCACCATCGAGCGGGTCGGCCTGCTCTCGAAGAGCGGGGGGCGAAGCGGAACCTGGCAGCGGGACGCCTGACGCTTCTACTGCTCCTTCACCGGGCGCTTGAAGTAGGCGACGAGGCCCGGAGTATCCGGCGCGGCGTAGACGGCCACGAGCTCCCAGCCATCCGCGCCCCAGTTGTTGAGGATCTCCTGGGCGGCGTGGGGAATGACCGGGACCGTTGCGTACTCCCATCGGGTCATGACTGTTGTTCCTTTCTCTCTCGGATCGGGGCCTGACGTCGCCGGCCTGCCCGGCGGGTCGCTTTCAGCGGAGGGTGGGATCCTCGTCGAAGCCGGTGTTGTACGCCACCGCGCTCAGGAAGATCCACACGCCCCGCTCAGGGTTGCGGCCGTGCCGGGCGAGCTCGAGGTGATCGGGGTCGGGGCCGCCACTCGTACCGGGGTAGACCAGCGCCCCTCGCCGCTGCAGCTCCTCGACGACGTCTTGTGTCGGGTGTCCTTCCAGCTCCATTGGCTCCCCTCCCTGTCGAACCCGCTATCCCGCCCGGCGCTCCACCCAATCGATCAACAGCCGCGTTCCGAACCCCGTGGCGCCCTTCGGCAGCTCGCGCTGCTCCTTGTCGGACCGGGCCGGTCCGGCGATGTCAAGGTGCGCCCAGGGGACCTCGCCCACGAAGTCGCGCAGGAACAGTGCCCCGAAGATCGGGGAGCCCCACCGTCCCCCGGTGTTCTTCACATCCGCGATCTCGGAGTCGATCTCGGCGCGCAGGTCGTCGATGAGCGGCATCCTCCACACCGGCTCCCCGCTGGCCTCGGAGGCGGCCTCGACCTCGGCGGCCAGGTCCGCGCGGTTGGCGAAGTAGCCGGCGACCTTCTTGCCGAGGGCGATCACCATGCCACCGGTGAGGGTGGCGACGTCGAACATCGCATCGGGGCGCTGCTCGGCCATCCAGGCGATGGCGTCGGCGAGAACCAGGCGTCCCTCCGCGTCGGTGTTCAGCACCTCGGAGGTGTGGCCTCCGTAGTGGCGGATGACGTCCCCGGGCTTGATCGCCCGCCCGTCCGGCATGTTCTCGGCGAGGGGTGCCACGGCCACCACCCGGATCTTGGGGCCGAGCGCCGGGAGGGCGGAGATCGCCGCGGCCACCGCGGCGGCACCGGAGCAGTCGGTCTTCATCGTCTCCATCCCCTCGGCCGTCTTGATCGAGAGCCCGCCCGAGTCGAAGGTGATGCCCTTGCCGACCAGGCCCACGAAGCCGGCGGCGGCGCCCTCGGGCTCGTAGCGCAGCACCAGCAGGCGCGGCGGGCGGGCGCTGCCCTGCCCAACGCCGAGGATGCCGAACATGCCCCGCTCGGCGAGGGCCGCCTCGTCGAGGATCTCGGCTTCGAGCCCTGCCATTCGGGCATGCTCCGCGGCGGCCTCGGCGAACTCTGCCGGGCCTCGCGCGCCCGCCGGCTCGTTCACGAGATCACGCGCCCAGTTCGTGGCGCCCGCGCGCGCCTCACCCCGCCGGATCTCTCCGTCGGATGCGTTGCCGAGCAGGAGGACGCGCTCGGGAGCCTCCGGCTCGGGGCGGGTCTTGTAGCGGCCAAACCGGTATGCGCCGAGGAGGAATCCCTCGGCCTGCGCCTCCACCCCTCGCTCGGCTGGCGGCAGCGCCAGCGCGGCGGAGGCGTTGCCGGCGCTCTTGCGCGCTGCCACCGCGGCGGCCGTTCGCAGCGCCTGCCCGGAGACGGCGTCTCCCAGCCCGACGATCACGATGCTCACGGGGCGGATCCGGCCGAACGTGGGAACGAGCTCGCACTCTCCCAGCTCCCCGCGGAACCGCATGCGTGCGAGGTGGGCGGTGAGGTTCCCTTTGAGCAGGGCGTCCAGGGCGGACGCCTCCTCGGCGAGAATGGCGGCCCCGTCGGCACCCTTCGTGGCGCCGACCACGACGACGTCGGCGGGGGCCTCGCCCGGGGGGACATCGATACGCTCGAAGGTGGTCACAGCTCTCCCTTCGTGTTCTTCGAAATTCGCCCCTTCCCGTATCCAGAAGGGGCGACTAGACTACGCACCGGCCCCAAAAGGGCCCGCGGATCCGCAGTCTAACTTCCCCAACTTCCCCTGCAGGCTGCCCGCGCGATTTTTAGGGAAATCCGAGGGGCCCTAAATGTTGCGTGCTATGTTCCAGGGGATCCCAGCATCTCGTGGGCGGATCCCCGGTCAGTGGGGGGCCAAGCCGGGCTCGGTCGCTGGCCGGCACGAGCGACGAGATACCTCTTGACTCTATTACTCGTGATTTTGCTCGCCCTGCTTTGGGGAGGTGTGTTCATCCCCGCAATCCTCAGAGTCCGACAAGACACCTCTCCGATCGCCACCGTCTCGTCCTTCCGGCGCGGGCTGGAGGTGCTGAGCAAAGGGGGGCCCAAGGTTGCCGAGGCAGGCCGCTGGGTCGTGACGCCCTCTCCCCGTTTCGGCCAGTCCATCTGCCGCCGGCGGTCGGTGCAGCGGCGCAGGCGGCTCTTTCTCGGCCTGCTCATCGCCGCGTGTGTCTCGCTGACCCTGGCCATCGGGACGGGCGACCAGCTGCTGATCAAGCTGCACCTGGGGATCGACGTGGCGCTGGCCGGCTACATCCTGCTGCTGATCGAGATGCAGCAGGCCCGCCGCCAGGCGATTCAGAGGGCGCGCCGCCCCCGGTACGGCCCGCCGGCTCGGGGGCCGATCCTGGCTCCCGACGAGGAACGGGAGTACGTCTCGGTGGTGCGGCTGTAGCCGCAGCCCGCTTCCCACGCCGCATCGGGTAGCCTGATCCGATGGACCTCAACGCAATCAGGGAAGCCCTCCGCGCGCGCCTCGACGCCAAGAACGCCGCCCGCGAGGAGGCTCTTCCCTTGTGCAGGCGCGTGGTCCGGACGTCGGCCAACGCCATCCGCGCCATTCACCGCGGCGAGCGCGGCGAGGCCGACGCCCTGATCGACGAGGCTCGAGCGGGCCTCGACAAGGCTGCGTCGGCCATGCAGAACCACCCCGATGTGATGTTCGCCGGCTTCTTCCACGACGCGGCCAAGGAGTTCGCCGAGGCCTCGATCACCTATGCGCTCGCGTTCGCGTTGCCCCTTCCGGGGCCCGAGGCGCTGGGGGTCGAGCCGGCCTCCTACCTCAACGGGATGGGCGAGGCCATCGGCGAGATGCGCCGGCACCTCCTCGACCTCATGCGCCACGGTCACCTCGAGCGCTCCGAGGAGCTGCTCGACGCGATGGACGACATCTACTACCTGCTGATCTCGATGGACTACCCGGACGCGATCACCGGGGGGCTTCGGCGGACGACCGACGTCTCTCGCTCGATCATCGAGCGGACCCGCGGTGACCTGTCGACCACGATCATCCAGGACAAGCTGCGGATCGCGCTGGA
>JBOGWP010000093.1:0-28302 GCA_050693875.1 Actinomycetota bacterium | reverse complement strand
GAGAGCTTCCGATCCTCATCGAGAGGCTGGCAGCACATGCCGCAAGGTTGTCGTCGGAGGCAGATAAGGTTGCGTAATCAAGCCGTCGGGTCGCCACCTAAATTCCACGGCGATCGGGACATCCTCCTCGCAGGCGACGCCGACACGGCGGCGAGCTTCGACGGGACCAACGACGACGTCGCCCTCCCCAGTGGGTTCGCCAACTTCTCCGGCGGGCTCTCCATCGAGGCCTCGGTCTATCCCACCGCTGCGGCCATCCACGCCCGCATCGTCGAGCTCGGAAACGGCCCCGGAGCCGACAACATCATCCTCACTCGCACCGCCACCACCAACGACCTGAGCATTCAGGTCCTGCGGGGAGGCACCACCGTCGGGGTGGTCAGCGCCCCGGGCGCCCTCGCCCTCAACGCCTGGCAGCACTTCGCGGTGACGCTGGAGGCGAACGGCGGTCAGGATCTCCAAGAACGGGGCCCGCCTGGCCGCCCCGCTCGCCCGGTCGGCGTGTCGGCTACACTTGGCGGCCGTGGCCAACATCAAGTCGCAGATCAAGCGCAACCGGACCAACGAGGCAGCACGCCTTCGGAACAAGGGCGTGCGAAGCGCGCTCAAGACGTACGTCAAGCGCTTTCATGTCGCCGTCGATGGCGGCGACCTCGAGCAGGCGGAGCAGGCCCTGCGCAAGGCCGGGCGCGAGCTCGACCGGGCCGCCTCCAGGGGCGTCATCAAGAAGAACAGCGCCGCCAACCGAAAGTCGGCGATCGCCCGGACGCTCCACCGGGCCCGCACGCAGGGCTGAGCCCCCCGACGCACACACGCTGGTTCGCACGCTCAGCCCCCTGCGACTGCGACCACCGCCCGCTCGATCGCCAGCCGCTCCAGCTCCTCTCCGGCCTTGATCCGCTGCTCGGTCCTCGCCAGGAGCCGGTAGGCCTCCTTCAGCGCCCCCGGGGGGAAGGCGCGAGCCTGGCGCACGAGCTTCTCCGCCCGCCAGCCGGGAATCCGCAGCTGCTTGGCGACCTCTGCGGGGGGAGCCGCGGAGGCCAGCAGCATCAAACGGATCTGCCGGGTGAGGGACCAGAACAGACCGAACGGCGACTCTCCCTGCAGGATCAGGCGGTTGAACGCCACCAGGGCTTCGCCGGGACGCCGTGCTGCGACCGCATCGACGAATGTCCAGGTGCGCGTCTCGGTCCGGCTGTGGAAGAGCTCACGGACGTCGTCGGCCGAGAGCCTCGCACCCTCTCCGTTCGCCAGGGCCAGCTGATCGACGGCCTGCGCCAGCGCCATGCGCTCCTCCCCGACGGACTCGACAAGGGCCTCGAGCGCATCCGCCCCGGCCTTGAGGTGCGCTCGCCGCAGCTGCTCGCGCAGCCATGCGAGAACGTCCCCGCGCCTCCCCCGGGCCGCCTCGACGACATGGCCCACATGACGCACCGCGGTGACGAGCGCCTGCGAGGGGCGCAACGCGGTTGCAACCAGCAGGCAGGAGGGGTTCGGGTCCTCGAGGTAGGCGGCGAGCCGGCGCGAGACCTCCGCCGGATGGTCGTCGAGGTCCCGCACCACGACGGCATGTCGAGCCTCGAACATCGAAGACGTTTCGAGGGCGGTCAGGATGTCTGCGAGTGCGGCGCCGGGCGCGAACTGCTGGATCGAGAGCCGCCCGATGCCGTCGAGCGCCTGGGCGACGCCCTGGGAGACTAGGTAGGGGTCATCCCCGAGGACGAGGCAGGCGGCGAGCGTCATCGAGGTTGGGTGGGATGCTCATGCATCGAGGAATTGCAGCCGGACGATGCTCATCGTGACCGGCGCCTCCCCAAGCCCGCCCAGGTCCGACAGCACGAGGATGCCACCGGGCGTCGCCGGCCTCGCGTAGCTCACCCGTCCCGAGAACGGGAGGATCTCGGTGCCGCCCCCCATCACGTAGCCGGGATCTGCGTGCAGGTCGCCGCCCGCGTCGTCGCGAACGGCGACGCCGATCGTCCCCTCGAAGGCCCGCCCCTTGCCCCGGATGTCGAGCATAACGCCCGTCGGCGCGCCCTCCGACGGAAGATCCACCTGGATCTCATCCGAGCGCATCCACGCGACAAACCACGCCGGATTGTCCGTCCCGCCGAGGCCCACCACGCCTAGGTGGTGGCGACTCCCGGGGACCAGCGTCCCCTCGCCGATCATCGGGCGGAACGAGACGATGGTGGTCCAGCCGTCTTTCATCGAGCCCACCCGGCTCACGACCCGGGCATCGGCAGTCCGCGGCCATCCCACGAACTTCTTCGCGAAGGCCTCCGCGACCTGCTCCGGGTCGGCGAGCCAGGGCTGATGCCCGTCATCGAGGCCCGCCTGCATGGCCTGGGCGCGGTCGACGGTTGCGGCAGGCCAGAAGCCCGGGAACACGACCGGCACCGATGGCACCGGCGACGCCGCCCCCGGCGGGGCCGGCGCCGGCGGGGCGACGGCGGGCAGCGGAGGGGGGGCGGAGGTGGGCTCGGGTTCGCTCGGCGTGGGAGGAGGCGATGGAGCACCGCCCGGCCCGCCATCCCCGCCGAGATAGAGGCGGGGCAAGGCCAGCGCGGCGGCGGCTGCCACCACGAGGGCGATGCCTCCCAGCAGCGCGTTCGGTGGGCGGCGCCGGCGGCGATTCGGGGCCGGATCCGCCCCGGCCATTTCTCGGGCCTCGGTCGCTTCCGTTCTCAGCGTTCGCATGCTCTCCCCTCCCGTGCCATTTCCGAATGATGCCTGCCGCGAGGTCACGAGGTCACCTCGCGAAGTACCCGCAGCGACGTGTCCCGAGCCCAGGGCTGGCCCCGGAGCCCGAAATGTCCCCACCAGTCCTCGATCCGCCGTCCGTTCGAGGCGACGCCGGCGTCCCGACCTTCGACGGTGAAACGAACTCGCCGAATGGTCGGGAACTCGGTGAGCGTCCAGACCGCCGCCTGGATGCCGAGGCTCTCGGCGTCGGCCCCGACCTGTGCGTCGAGGACCTCCGCGCTCCAGTCGACCGTCGCCGCGCCATCGGAGATCGTGACCGACAGGATCTGGGCCGAGCGCGGGAACGGCGAGGTGTGGTCGGGGCGGTGTGAGCTCTCGTGCACCAGCTCCTCCAGGGCGGCGGTGGCGATCCGCGGCGTCGCGACCACCTCGTGGACCTCGCGGATCAGCAGCAGCTTCCCGTCCTTCTCGGTGAGGTGATACACGTTGACCTGGCGGTACCGGGCCGGCACCGGCGCCTCGGGCACGATCGGAGGCGTGGGAGCGCCCGATGGCGGGGCTTCCGGTTGAGGTTGCGGCGAGCGACCGGCCGCGACGGGCGCGGATCCCGCGTCGACAGGGCCCCCTTCGCCCGGCTCGCAGGCGGCCAGCACGAGGGTGACGGCGAGAGCGGCGAACAGCTTCTTCATGCCTCACATCGTGACCGCGCCGCGTAACAGCTCCGTCGTGGTGAGGTCACAGTTCTGCAACAGATCGGTCGGACCGAGCCCGATCGTCAGTTCGGCGGCGCGCTGCGGGCCGGCAGCCGCAGGGTGAACGCGGTGTCATCGCCATCGGTCGAGACCTCGATCTCGCCGCCGTGGAGACGGGCGTTCTCCCGGGCGATCGCAAGCCCGAGCCCGCTTCCGGCGCTGCGCGGGCGAGACCGGTCGGCCTTGTAGAACCGGTCGAAGAGGTGCGGCAGATGCTCGGGCGGGATTCGGGGGCCGGCATCCGCCACGCGCAGGACCAGCCACCCGTTCTCCTCCCCCACCTCGATCCGCACGGGCGGGGCCCCGTGACGGAGCGCATTCGCCACGAGGTTGCCGACGATCGCATCGAGACGGCGGGGATCGGCGAACGTGGTCGCCTCCGGAGCAACGTTCACGTCCACCAGTTCCCCCCAGCCCCGCACCTCGAGCGCAGCCATGGTCAGGGCGCCGAGGTTGACGGGCTCCCACGACATCGCCGCCACGCCGGCGTCGAGCCGGGAGATCTCCATCAGATCTTCGACGAGCCGCGTGATCCGGCGAACCTCCTCGACGAGCAGTCCGGCCATCCTCTGCCCGTCGTCGCTCAGGAGGTGCATCTCGTGCTCGATCGCCTCGGCGCTCGCCGTGAGTGCCGTGAGGGGGGTCCGAAGCTCGTGCGAGACGTCGGAGACGAACCGCCGGTGCCCGGCCTCGAGCTCCACGAGCTGGCCGATCTTGCCCTCGAGGGCGACGGCCATCCGGTTGAGCGAGCGGGCGAGGTCGGCCAGCTCGTCGTCGCCTCGCTCGGGCACCCGGGTCGACAGCGCCCCCGACTCGAGGCGCCGCGCCGCCTCGCCGGCCTGCCGGATCGGGCGCAGCAGCCCCCGTGCCGCGACCGCTCCAACCAGCCCGGAGAGCAGGACCACCACCCCCGACGCCGACAGCAGAACGGTGCGGAGGGTGGCAAGGTCGGCTTCCACCGGCGAGACCGGATAGAAGAAGTAGAAGGAGGGGCCGTCGGGGAGCACCCGGCCGCCCACGACCTGGTAGGCGTCTCCCGAGATCCGGGCCTCGAATGCGCCGATCCTCCCCCTGGATACCAGCGGGCCGAGCGAGGACGGGATCGAGCTGGCGGAGATCGACGAGGTCTGGTGCGAGGTCGACCCGAACAGCACCACGGTCTCGAAGCCTCCGCGCCGCGCCAGCGTTCCGGTCACCCTGACCAGGTCGGCGTCTGCAGGCTCGGCGGGCAGCAGATCCGCCGCCAGTCGCAGGTTGAACCGGCTCTGGCTGATGGCGTCGTGTCGCGCGGCCGCGATCCTCGACCGGCGGACGAGCAGGTAGGAGCCGCCGGCGAGCGTCAGCGAGACCAGCGCGGCCACCAGGCCGAACGTCACGATCAGGCGGATCCGCAGCGAGGCGCGGGGGCCGCGGCGCGCCCGGACCGGCGTCGAGCGGTCCCGGTCGAGCGGGGTCTCCAGCGGCCCGCCGTCTGCCGCCGGGTCGATGCCTCCGGCGGCGGCGTCGCTCACAACATTCGGGGGTCGTCCGCGATCGAGCTGCCCGGCTGGGCGGCGGCTTCGGTCGGACCCGGATCGACGAGCTTGTACCCGGCCCCCCGGACCGTCTGAATAAGGCCGGGACGCGAGCCGTCGTCGCCGATCTTCGCCCGCAGCCGCTGGACGCACACGTCGACGAGCCGCGAGTCGCCCAGGTAGGCGTAATCCCACACGCGCTCGAGGAGCATCGCCCGCGTCAGAACCTGCCCCGGCCGCCGGGCGAGCTCGAGCAATAGCCGAAACTCCGTCGGCGAGAGGTGCACCGGCGCGCCGTTCCTCGTCACGGTCATCCCGGCGGGGTCGATCCGCAGGTCCCCCACACCGATGGCGCGCTCGCCCGGGTCGAGGGCGTGGCGGCGGAGCACCGCCTTCATCCGGGCCAGCAGCACCCGGGTCTCGAAGGGCTTCGTGACGTAGTCGTCGGCCCCCGACTCGAGCCCGAGGACGACATCGATGGGGTCGGTCCGCGCGGTCAGCATGATGATCGGCACCTGGTCCTCGCTGCGGATCCGGCGGCACACGTCGATGCCGTCTCGCCCCGGGAGCATCACGTCCAGCAGGATCAGCTCGGGGCGCTCGCGCCGCCACCGGGCAAGCGCCTCGTCGCCGGACGCCGCCGTGTCGACGCGGTGCCCTTCGCGTCGCAGGGCGGTCCCGACGGCCTCCCGAACCGACGCGTCGTCCTCGACGAGCAGGATCGTCGCCACTGCCCCCATTGTGGAGCCCGCGGCGTTCGAGGGAAGGGCGGTCCGAAGCACGTCACCCTCGGAGATGCGGCATCCCGGCGGGATCCACCTCCAGGACGATGTCGTGCAGCCGGTCGGTCCGCAGGACGACTGCGCCCGCCCGAGCGAACGCGGCCAGCGCGCTCCTGGCGGGATGGCCGTAGTCGTTCTCACCCACCGAGACCACGACGACGCGCGGGGCCACCGCCTCGACGAACTCGGGGAGCAGCCGCGCGGACCCGTGGTGAGGGGCCTTCAACACCCCGCATCGCAGCTCCGAGCCGTACCGCTCGACGAGGCGGCGCTGCCCCTCCTCCTCGATGTCGCCCGCGAACACCGCGCACCCACGGGCGACCCTGACCCGAAGCACGAGGGAGGCGTCGTTGAGCGCGGTCCCCTCCCTGCGACCCTCGGCGCCGGTGCTCCCCGAGGCCGCCGCCGAGACCAGTGACCGATCGGGCGCGATCACCTCCGCCCGAAGATCGCCGATCTCGAACCCCGCCCCGGCTGCCATCTCCACGGGCCGAAGCGGCGCCCCGCCGAGCCCGACGCCGGGCGGCCCGGGGGCGATCGCGCTGCGCACCGGGATGTGTCGGAGCACGGCCGGAAGCCCGTTCACGTGGTCGACGTGCGCGTGGGAGAACACCACCAGATCGAGGCGATCGACGCGGTGGGCCTGGAGGCGGTCGGCGACGAATTCCCGATCCGGCCCTCCGTCGACGAGCACCCGCGCGCCCCCCGCGCTCTCGGCGAGCGCGGAGTCACCCTGCCCGACGTCGAAGAAGGTCAGGCGCATCCCGAGTTCCGGAGGTGCCGGGCCGGGCAGGGAGGCTCTCAGGATGAGCGCGATCAGGCCCCCGGCGGCAAACCCGGCGGCGAACCGCCGGCGGCCGGCCACGGCCAGGACGGGGGCGCCGAGGAACAGGAGCAGGGCCAGGGCCTGCAGCGGGGACATCGACGGAAGCGACAGGCTGGAAAGCGGGAGGCTTGCGAAGACGCGTGCGACGCTCCCCAGCAGCCACAGCAGCGGCCCCGCGACCGCGAGCAGGAGCTGCCCGGCCGGCGGGCAGACCGTCCCCAGCACTGCCGCGCCGAGCCCGAGCAGCGTCGCAGGGGCGACCAGGGGGAGCGCCACCAGATTGGCCGGGAGCGCCACCAGCGAGAGCCGCCCGAAGTGCACGACGAGGAGCGGGGAGACCGCGAGCTGCGCCGACAGGGCGATCGACAGCGCCGCGGCGACGCTCGCCGGCATCCCCCGGATCTCGCCGAGCCGCGACCGGAGGACCGGGCCGAGCACGAGGATGCCGAGGGTGGCGGCGAACGAGAGCTGAAAGCCGATCGACCACAGCATCCCGGGACTGACCGCCAGCAGCACCATGAACACGATCCCGAGGTTGTGGAGGGCGTCGGCCCGCCTTCCGGCGAAGAATGCGGCGAGGGCGAGCCCGCTCATCAGGGCGGCGCGCAGCACCGACGGCTCCCAGCGCGTGACCAGCGAGAAGAATCCCACCGCGGCGAGGCTGGCGAGCACCTGCGTCATTCGCGATGCTCGCAGGAGGCGCAGCAGGGCCACCACCGCACCGACGACGATCGCGACGTTGGCGCCGGAAACCGCCAGCAGGTGGGAGAGTCCGGAGGTCCGGAAGTCCTCGACCACCCGGCCGGGGATCAGCCGCTCGTCGCCGATGGTCAGGCCGAGCGCCAGTCCCGCCTCGGCGGGCGCGAGGGCCCGGCGAACCAGCCCTTCCAGCCGGGCGCGAACGTGATTGGCCAGACGCAAGGCAGGGTTCGACGCCCGGCCCACCACGAGGACGGTTCGGGAAACGACCACGCCACGCGCCGACACCCCTCGGCGAGCGAGGCTCCGATCGAAGGCGCGTGACCGGTCGAGCCGAAGGACCTTCGTTTCCAGGTGCAGCCGATCGCCGGCCGCCATCGCCGGCGCCTTCCCGTACAGCAGGAGGACCGCCCGCTCCCGCGCCGGCCGGCCCTCGACGGACCGGACCGCGAGGGGGACGGCGGTCGCTCGACCGAGCCGGGCCGGGTCCTCGGCGACGGAGCCGGTCAGGCTCACCACCCTCCCGGCCAACGCGGGCAGGACAGCCCGACGGAGGGTGGCGCGGTGCAGGCCGTGGATCGATCCCCCGAGGAAAGCCAGGCCGGCGACAAGCAGCACCGCCGCGAGCGGACCCACAGCGGGGATCGCCTCGCCGAGCCGAGGAGCTCGTCGGCGGCGCTGGAGTCGCCACGCCGCGCCGAGCGCGAGGAGCGCCGCCGCGCCGGCGAGGGCTGCGGCCGGGCCGACGCGGGCCGGCGGCAGAGCATCGAACACCAGGATCCCGAGCGCAAAGCCGAGCGCACATGGGAGCAGGCGGAGGCCGGGTGTCACACCGTCACCCGGTCCTTCAGGTCCTCGAGCTTCTTCGGCCCGAACCCGTCCACTTCGAGGAGCTGGCGGACCGACGAGAAGCGGCCCCCGCGGCGGCGGTAGTCGACCACGCGCTGGGCGAGAACGGGGCCGACGCCGGGGAGCTCGTCGAGCTGTTCGGCCGTGGCGGTGTTCAGGTTCACCTTCGCTGCTGCGTCGAGGGTCTCGCCGGCCGCCGCTTGGGCGGGGACATCGCCCGGGCGGGGGACGACGACCCGCTGCCCGTCGGTGACGGGGGCGGCGAGATTGAGTGCGTCCGGGTCGCCGCCCGGAACGGACCCTCCCGCCGCGGCAATGGCGTCTTTCACACGCGACCCCGCCGGGAGCTCGTAGACGCCGGGTGCCGCGACCATCCCCGCGACGTGCACGACGAGGGACCGCGACGGGGAGGGCGTCGGGGAGGGCGTCGGGGACGCGGCCTGGAGCGGCCGCATCGGGGGTGCCGGACGCGAGGTCCGGGCGTAGACGAGGACCGCACCGCCGAGCACCACCGCAGCGAGCACGAGCAGCAGCCCCATCTCTGCAGGGGTGGCGCGGACGCGACCGGCCAGCGCGGCCAGCCTGGAGACGAAACCGCGTTCCTCCATCCCTCTCCTCTGGACGACCGGGTCCAGCGCCGGGGAAGTGCGCACGTGCCGCGGGAAGTCGGGGAAGTGGGTGGGAAGGGGGGAAGTCCTACGGGGAGTGTGGGAGCGGGCGAGACCTGCCCCTCCGAGCGCCCATTGTGGGAGCCGCGCCGGGCAAGGTCAAGACTTGCTCGCCGGGTACGACGCTACCGGCACCCGATGACAAACGTCGCCCACCGCACCACCAAAACGGCGGGCGCCGCGGGATCAGCGAGTGACGAGGTTCACGAGCTTCGGGGGAACGACGATCACCTTCGCCAGCTCCCGGCCCCCGAGGATCCGCTGCACCTTCTCGCTCCCGAGCGCCCGTGCCCGCATCTCGTCCCGGCCGATCGTGGAGGTCACCTCGATGCGGTCGCGCACCTTGCCGTCGATCTGGACGACCATCGTGACGGGCTGCTCGGCGAGGAGGGCCCGGTCGTAGGAGGGCCACGCCTGGAGATGGATGGACTCCTCGTTGCCGTACCGGTGCCAGAGCTCTTCGGTGATGAACGGCGCGATCGGGGCGAGGAGCTTGAGAAAGGTCTCCGCGGCGGTCCGAGGTACGTTGCCGCCGAACCGGGCGAGCTCGTTCCCCAGCTCCATGAGCTTGGCGATCGCGGTGTTGAATCCGAAGGTCTCGAAGTCCTCGCTCACCCCCTTGACCGCGCGGTGGACGGCGCGCTCGAGGTCCGGCGGCGTCGGCGCGTCGTCGACCGAGGACAGCAGGCGCCAGACCCTCGAGAGCCAGCTGTAGGCGACGCGGCCGATCTCCTCGATGCCGTCTTCGGGAAAGTCGTAAGCCGCGCCCGGGGGGCTGCAGAAAAGGATGAAGACCCGGGGGGCGTCGGCTCCATAGCGGCGGACGGTCTCGGCCGCCTCGACGACGTTGCCGAGCGACTTCGACATCCCCCTGCCCCCCATCCGGATCTCCCCCTGGTTGAAGAGCTTCAGGAACGGCTCGGGGAACGAGACGAGACCCATGTCCTGAAACACCTTGGTGAAGAACCGGGCGTAGATCAGGTGCATCACCGCGTGCTCGACGCCCCCCACGTACTGGTCGATCGGCGACCAGGCCCCGACCAGCTGGGGGTCGAACGGGGCGTGGTCGTCGACGGGGTCGCAGAACCGCAGAAAATACCAGGACGAGTCGAAGAAGGTGTCCATGGTGTCGGTCTCGCGCCGCGCCCGCTCGCCGCCGCATTGCGGACAGGCCACGTTCACCCACGACTCCACGTTCGCCAGCGGGCCGACCGTCCCCTCGGTCGGGGTGTAGTCCGCCTCGTCGGGGAGCAGCACCGGCAGCTCGTCCTCGGGCACCGGCACCACGCCGCAGGTGGGACAGTGAACCATGGGAATCGGCGTGCCCCAGTAGCGCTGACGTGAGATCAGCCAGTCGCGCAGCCGGTAGTTGACCGCCCCGCGCCCCTTCCCCTCCTCATCCAGCCAGGCGATCACCCGGTCGATCCCCTCCCCCGTGTCCGGGAAGACCGTTGTGCCGGTAAACGGACCCGAGTCGACCATCACGCCGGCCCCCGAATAGGACTCCTGCATCGCGGTGGCATCGCGCTCGACCCCCTCGGGCTGAATGACCGGTCGGATCGGGATGTCGTACTGGCGGGCGAACTCGAAGTCGCGCTGGTCGTGGGCGGGGACGGCCATGATCGCTCCGGTTCCGTAGTGCATGAGCACGTAGTCGGCGGCCCACACCGGGATCTCCTCGCCGTTGACCGGGTTGATCGCCACCGCCGGGAGTGCCATCCCCTTGCGCGGGGTCGCCGTCGCCATCCGGTCGATCTCGGTCTCCCGTCGAACCTCCTCGAGGAACGTCTGGTAGGCATCGGCCACCTCGGTGCCCTCGACGAGCATGCGAGCGAAGGAGTGCTCGGGCGCCATCACGAAGAAGGTGGCGCCCCACAGGGTGTCGGGCCGCGTCGTGAACACGGGCACGTCGAGGACCTGATCGGATCTCGTGCCGCGGACCTGGAAGACGACCTCGACGCCGCGGCTGCGGCCGATCCAGTTCCGCTGTTGGGTGAGCACCTGCTCGGGCCAGTCGAGCATCCCCATGTCGTCGAGGAGCCGGTCGGCATAGGCGGTGGTCTTGAGGAACCACTGCGCGAGGTCGCGAACCTCGGGCACCGACCCGCAGCGCCAGCAGACGCCCTGCGAGATCTGCTCGTTGGCCAGCACGGTCTTGTCGACGGGGCACCAGTTCACCGGCGCGGTCTTGCGGTAGGCGAGCCCGCGCTCGTGGAGCTTGAGGAAGATCCACTGGTTCCAGCGGTAGTACTCGGGATCGCAGCTGCGGATCACCCGGTCCCAGTCGTAGGAGAAGCCGAGGCGCGTCTGCGAGTCGCGCATCCGCTCGATGTTGGAGTAGGTCCACTCCCTCGGATGGATGCCTCGCTTGATGGCGGCGTTCTCGGCGGGGAGGCCGAAGGCGTCGTAGCCCATCGGATGGAGGATCTGGTGCCCCATCATCCGCCAGTACCGGGCGATGGCATCGGCGATCGAGTAGTTCTCGACGTGCCCCATGTGCATGTCGCCGGAGGGGTACGGAAACATCTCCAGGACGTAGCGCTTGCGCCGGGCATCGGGGGCCGGAGGCGCGGCATTGAGCCGCTGGCCCTCCCACTGCTTGATCCAGCGCTCCTCGAACGAATGGGGGTCGTAGCGGTCTTCCACGGTCATACAAGCTACCGCACGTTGCTGCCGCCCAGGCCGCAGCAAGGGCCGTGGCCACCCTCGATGTCGCCCCGGCGTGGCAAGCGGCACCGGGCCCTTGTCGCACCCGGACTCGCCGACAAATTTAGTCTCGGCTAAACTCTGTTTTCGTGGAGCCCAGCACATCCGTCCAGGACTACCTGAAAGAGATCTACTCGCTGGCCCAGTCGGGCCAGGAGGTCACCACCTCCGCCCTCGCGGACCGGCTCCGGGTCAGCCCGGCGTCGGTGACCGGGATGGTCAAGCGGCTCGACGAGCGGGAGCTCGTCACCCACCGCCGGTACCGCGGGGTGGAGCTCACCGAGAAGGGGCGCGACACCGCTCTCGAGGTCATCCGGCACCACCGGCTCCTCGAGGCCTACCTGCACCGGGCGCTGGGCTTGCCCTGGGACCGGGTCCACGACGAGGCCGAGGTCCTCGAGCACGCCCTGTCGGAGGAGCTGGAGGACCGCATCGCCGAGCTGCTCGGGCACCCGACCCACGATCCCCACGGCGATCCGATCCCCCCGAAGAAGGGGGAGCACGTGGAGGTCATGCATCAGGGCCTCGACTCGTTCGGGGACGGACCGGCGGTCGTCCAGCGGGTGAGCGACCGCAACCCCGAGGCCCTCCGCTACCTCTCGTCGCTCGGGCTGCGGCCCGGCCGCGCCATCGTCGTCGAGGACCATGCCCCCTTCCGCGGCCCGGTCTGGATCCGGGTGGGACGCAGGCGCCATGCCATCGGCCGTGAGCTGGCCGCCACCATCTACGTCTCGCGGCCCGAGGAAGCCGAGGCGGGGAGGCCGCGATGATCCGGCTGCGCAAGAAGAAGGATGCCGGCGCCGGGGGCCCGACCATCTCGCGCCGCCGCCTCCTCGCGTCGGGGGCGGGGATCGCCTCGGCCGGCGTCGCCGCCCGAGTGGCCGGCGCGGTGGGGAAGATCCCCACGGCACCGCTCAGTCAGGGCGATCACGGGATCGGCCACTTCGGCAATCTGCCCGTGGGAGACGTCGACACCTCCCGCTTCGACCCGAGCGCCTACCTCACCGAGTTCGACGAGGGAACCCTCTCGAAGCTGCCCGGCGGGCAAACCCTGCGCGAGTTCCGCGTGACGGCGGTCGACACCGAGATCGAGGTGGCCCCCGGCGTCGCCTTTGCGGCGTGGGCCTACAACGGAAGGGTGCCGGGGCCGACGCTGCGCGCCACCGAGGGCGACCTGGTGCGCGTCCACTTCACGAACGCGGGCAGCCATCCCCACACGATGCACTTCCACGGGTTCCACGCCTCGGGCATGGACGGCGTGTTCGAGCAAGTCGGCAACGGCGAGAGCTTCACCTACGAGTTCACAGCGGAGCCGTTCGGCCTGCACCTGTATCACTGCCACACGCCGCCCCTGAAGCGCCACATCCACAAGGGGCTCTACGGCGTGTTCATCGTCGATCCCCCCAGCGGCCGCCCCCCGGCGAACGAGATGGTGATGATGATGAACGCCTTCGACACCAACTTCGACGGCGAGAACGAGATCTACGCGGTCAACAGTGTCGGGTTCCACTACATGCGCCACCCGATCCAGATCCGGCGCAACGAGCTCGTGCGGATCTACCTCGTGAACATCACCGAGTTCGATCCGATCAACTCGTTGCACTCCCACGCCACCTTCTTCAACGAGTACAGGACGGGGACCAAGCTCGAGCCCGACAACTTCACCGACACGATCGTCCTGGGGCAGGGGGAGCGCTCGATCCTGGAGCTTCGGTACGCGTACGCAGGCCGGTTCATGTTCCACGCCCACGTCTCGGAGTTCGCGGAGCTCGGATGGACGGGGATGTTCGAGGTGTCGGGGTGAGCCGGGGCGGGGGTGGGCCCGCACCGCCGCTCGAGGAGCGGACGCCGCGCGACCCCGAGGTCGACGAGGCCCCCCCTTCCACGACTCCGGGCCGCCGGGTCGTCGCAGCCCTGATCCCGGTGGCGCTCCTCGCGGGGATGATCGCCGCCGCCTTTGCCCTCGGCGGCAGGCAGATCTTCCCGACGAACGCCCCGCCGGTGGAGGAGCTGACCGTCGAGCAGACCACGTTGCACCCGGGAGAGATCACGCTCCTCGTCCGCAACCCCGGCGCCTCCCCCGTGACCATCGCCCAAGTGCTCGTCGACGAGGCCTACTGGCAGCACGCGGTCGAGCCGAGCCGGACCATCCGCCGGCTGCGGACGGCCCGCATCACGCTCCCGTACCCGTGGGTCGAGGCCGAGCCGGTCGAGATCGCCATCGTGACCGCGACGGGGCTCACCTTCCCCCACACGATCGAGGTGCCGACGGAGACGCCGTCGCCCAACGTCGGGTTCCTCGCCATCTTCGCGGGGCTCGGGGCGGTGATCGGCGTGATCCCCGTCGCCGTCGGCATGGCGTGGCGGCCGCTGCTGCGGACCCTGTCGGAGCGCTGGCTGCACTTCTTCCTCGCCCTGACCGCAGGCATCCTGGTCTTCCTCGGTGCGGAGACGCTCTCCGAGGCCCTGGAGCGCAGCGCGGAGCTTCCCGGCTCGCTCGGCGGCATCGGCCTGGTCACGTTCGGCGCGCTGGGGGCGTTCCTGCTCGTGCTGGCGGGGTCGCGGGCCTTCTCCGGCCGCGGCCGGGGCAGGGAGCGCATCGTCGTCGCGTTCGCCGTGGCCGCGGGAATCGGCCTGCACAACCTGGGCGAGGGGCTGGCGGTCGGCGCGGCCTACCGTCTCGGGGAGATCGCCCTCGGCACGTTCCTCGTGATCGGGTTCGCCATCCACAACATCACCGAGGGGATCGGCATCGTGTCGATCCTCGGCTCCCGCCGGGCCTCCGCAGCGACGCTGTTGGCGCTGGGCGGCATCGCCGGCGCACCCACGATCGCCGGGGGGTGGATCGGTGCCCTCGCCTTTTCACCGCTCGTGGCCACGGTCTTCCTCGCAATCGCCGCGGGTGCGATCGCGCAGGTGGTGGTCGACGTGCTGCGCCTGGTCCGCCGCGACGCCGCCGGCGGGCTTGCATCGCCGGAGAGCCTGCTCGGCATCGCCGCCGGGCTCGCGGCGATGTATCTCACCGGCATCCTCGTCGCGGCATGAACGGGGCCCGGACGGGCGCGGCGCTCTTCGCCGCCCTGATGCTGGCGGCGTGTGGGGGAAGCGGGCCCACGGCGAGCCCGAAGGACAGCCTGGTGCAGCAGGGTGAGGCGCTGCGACGGCAGAAAGCGTGCGCCTCGTGCCACTCGATCGACGGGTCCGGCGGGGTGGGGCCCACCTGGAAAGGCCTGGCCGGGTCACCGGTCGAGCTCGACGACGGCACGACCGTCCCCGCCGACGAGGCGTACCTTCGCGAGTCGATGCTCGACCCGAGCGCGAAGACCGTAAAGGGCTTCCGGCGCGGATTGATGGAGACCGTGATCAAGCCAAACACCCTGCCGGACGACGAGGTCCGCGCGCTCGTCGCCTACATCCAGAGCCTGAAGTAGCGGCATCCTCGTCGAACGGCAAACCCGTCGTTCGCACTCCTTACCCCGCCTATCATGGGGCCATGGCGACCAGCGTCGAGCAGATCAGCCGCAGCCGCGCAGCCGGAAGGCGCGACCTGGGGATGGTTCTGGGGATCACGGGCGGTTTCCTGCTGGTCGAGGTGGTCGCCGGAATCGTCTCGGGAAGCCTGGCGCTGCTCGCCGACGCCGGCCACATGCTCCACGACGCCGCCGCCCTGGGACTGGCCCTGGTCGCGATGCGCTTCGCCGAGCGTCCCGCCACCCCCGAGAAGACCTACGGCTGGTATCGCATCGACATCCTCGCGGCCCTCGCGAACGGAGTCCTTCTCGTTGTCGTCACCGTCGGCGTGGTCTGGGAGGCGCTGCATCGGCTGACCAATCCTCCCCACGTGCGTGGCGGACTCATGCTCTCGGTGGCCGTCGCCGGCTTGCTCGTCAACGTGGCCGCGGCCGCGATCCTGTGGAGCCGGCGCGGCGAGAGCCCGAACCTGCGAGCCGCCTTCCTGCACGTGATCTCCGACGCGCTCGGATCGGTGGCGGTGATCCTCGCCGCCGCGGTGATCCTCACCACCCGCTGGGAGCTCGCCGACCCCGTTGCCAGCGCCGCGATCGCGCTGCTCATCGGATTCTCCGCCTTCCGGCTGCTCCGCCACACGCTCAACGTGCTGCTCGAGGCGACGCCGCAGCATATCGACCTCGGCCATGTGCGCGCGACCATGCTCGCCATCGACGGCGTCGGCTCAGTTCACGACCTGCACATCTGGACCCTCACCACGCGCTTCGTCGCCCTGTCGGCCCATGCGGTCGTCGAGGAGGGGTGGAGCACCCAGGACGTACTGGGCACCATCCGCCAAACCCTCGGGGAGCGATTCGGCATCGAGCACGTGACGGTGCAACTCGAGCGAGCCGATTGGGAAGACGAGGACGTCCACTGCGTGGGCGACCCGCGCTGCCTCCCCTAGGCGACCCCGGGATGGAGGCGGGCGCCCTTCCGAACGGACGGTGGGAGGTGCGCCGCGTCGCGCTCGTCTCGCTGCTCGCTGCGGTGGGGCTGGTCGCGGCCAAGCTCGGCGCCGGTCTCGCGTCGGGCAGCCTCGCGCTGCTTTCGGAGGCGACCCACTCGGGCCTGGACGCGGCAATGACCACCCTCACGTTTCTCGCCGTCACCGTCGCGGCCCGGCCCCCCGACGCCGACCACCCCTACGGGCACGGAAAGGCGGAGAACGTCGCCGCGCTCGTCCAGGCGGTGGTGCTCGCGATCGTGGCGATCATCATCGGCTTCGAGGCGGTGCAGCGGCTCCGGCAGGGAGATCCCCGCGTCGAGGCCGCCTGGTACACCTTCGCAGCCGCGGCAGTGTCGATCGTGGTCGACCTCAGCCGGGCCCGCATCCTGCGACGCACCGCCCGGCAGCACCGAAGCCCGGCCCTCGAGGCGGATGCGGTCAACTTCTCCGCCGACGTCCTGACCTCGAGCGGCGTTCTCGCCAGCCTCGTGCTGGTCCGGTTCGGGCTCACGGCGGCAGACGCGGTGGCCGGCCTCCTGATCGCCGCCTACGTCGCCTGGTCCGGGGTACGGGTCGGTCGCGGCGCCGTCGACGTCCTGATGGACCGCACACCCGTAGGGGCCGCCGAGCGGCTCGCCGAAGCGACCGGGTCGGTGGCCGGGGTCGAGGAGGTGCGCCGGGTGCGAATCCGCTACGCCGGGGGGCAGCCGCAGGCCGACGTCGTGGTCGGCGTCTCGCGGACCGTTCCGCTCGAGACTGCGCACGACGTCACCGAGCGGATCGAGGAGGCGATCCGGGCGGTCGAGCCGGGAGCCGATGTCGTGGTTCACGTCGAGCCCCTCGCCGACGAGCAGATCGTCTCGGAGCGCGTGATGTCGCTGTCGGCCCGCCATCCCGAGGTGCGGCAGGTCCACAACATCTTCGTCGCCCGCCGCTCCGACGGCCTCCACATCTCCCTTCACGCCAAGCTTCCCGGCTCGATGCCCCTCGCGATTGCCCACGCAATCGTCGACCGGCTCGAGGACGAGATCCGCGCCGGGATCGACGGGGTCGCCCGGGTCGACACCCACCTCGAGCCCCTCGAGCGGCCGGCTACGACCGGGTCCGACGTCACGAGCGAGCACGACGAGCTGGTCGGCTGGGCCCGTGACCTCGCCGAGCGCCAGCCCGAAGTCGAGAACTGTCACGAGGTGGTGGTGACCGACACGACCGAGGGGTTGTCGATGGTGATGCACTGCGAGGCCCCAGCGGGGCTGCTCGTCAGCCAGGCCCACGCCGCGTCGACACGCATCGAGAACGACGTGCACCGGGCGTGGCCCGAGGTCGAACGCGTGACGGTGCATTTCGAGCCGGTCGAGCACTGAATGCAATGCCGGACCGACCCTCACGAATGCGTCGTCGCTCGAATCGAAGGATCGAAGCCTGAGCAGAGCAGAGATGGCCTCGTCCAGAGCGCCGTTCGACCTCTTCGCAGAGAAAGGTCCACAACCTCGACGGGGACCCAGAGGTTTCCCCGGGTCCCCGTCTCAAATCCTGCTCAGATCGGCCCCCTTGGTGGGCCGAGCGGGCACAATCTGGCTACGGGTTGCAGTCCTTCGGGACATTGAGGCAGCTGTCCACTAGGAACTTGATGCGGCTCTCCCCCCAGGCGTTCCAGAAGTCGCCGTGGAAGGAGTAGACGCCGCCGGACGAGAGCGTCGCGGTGCCGTCGGCATTCTGGAAGCCCTTCCAGCGGTACCGAATCCGGAGCCCGGGAAGCTCGACCGGGTGCGTTGAAGGGCATGACGGCCCTCCGGAGGGGCTGCCGCCCGAGTATGCCATGTGGCTCTTGTGATCGGCAGAGTCGAGATTCATCCCATCCCAGCAGTCCGGGAACTCGAGGAGCACGGTCACGTACGAGGTGGTGGTCTGATTGCACACCGGGATCGGGACGAATTTCTTCGTCGCGTCGGTGCCGTTCGTGAAGCACTGCCAGTGCACGATGTCGATGCTCTGTGCCGCGGTCGCCTTCGAGCTCCCGGCGATCATGCGAAGCCCCATCGGAGGTGGCTGGACGTTCCCGGGGTGCTTGCCCTGCAGGTAGTAATAGGCGTCGATCATGGTCGGCCTGACGGCATTGCCGTGATACAGGATCGCCGGCGACCAGTACGACGACTTGTCCTCCGGCTCCTTGCGCTTCAGGTCGTCGCAGGTGGTCGCGCCGGCGCGGAAGTCCTGCGTGGAGCTGAAGGCGTCGGTCACGGTCGACCCGAAGAAGTCGTGCAGGTGTGCGGCCCCGGGCTGGCCGGGGAAGACGATCGGATCGTCGCCGGCGGCGTGCGAGTACACGCAGCGCGCCTGGAAGTTGGCGTTGCTCAACTGCAGGTGCGTGGCCTCGGCGGGAGCCCCCATCGGGGCGGCAAGCAACCCGGCCGTCACGATCGCGGAGAGGGAAACACGAACTCGGTGCATCGGCCTCCTTTCGCGGATGGCGGCCGATGCCCGAGGGCACCGAAAGCTTCGGTAGCTGGCTGTCGTGGCCCCGCTGCCCGACGGGACCGTAGACCCTGGTAGCTTTGCGTCCCCCCGTTTCCGAGGGTTTGCCTTTATCGGCCTCTTTTACGGAATACAGCTACAGATTCGGGTCAGGCAGCCACAGACTTGAGCGCCGGGGCGCAGAGTCGGAGTCGCCGGGACGTTGGGCACGAATGCGCCTTTTTCAATTTACGTGCCGTGCCCAAATCGTCATGGTGCGCGGCCGGAACCGAGCAATCGTGAAGGAACCGGGTCAGGCGGGCCTGTCGTCGGAGCGCGGCTCGGCGGGCGCGGTCGGAGCTGATCCGACACCGCCCTGCGCGGCAAGGTGGAAGCGCGCCGGGTCGCGCGGCAAGCCGTCGAAGCCTCGCCAGATGAATGCCAGCAGGTAGTCGATGACGGCGTCCCGGTCCGGGGTCCGCCCGGACTCCAGCCACCACTCGACCACGGACTCGACCCCACCCATGAGGGCCCAGGCATAGACCGGAGCGCCGTCGGCGGCCAGCCCGGCCCCCCGCATCACGTCGGCGATCGTATTGGCGAGGCCCCGAGCGATCGTGCCCCGGACCTCCCGGAGCCTCGCGCCCACCCCCGGATCGAGGTCCCCGGACGTGTCGGCAAGCAGGTGGAACGCCTCGGGGTTCTGCTCGGCGAACCGGAGGTAGGCGGTCAGGCCATGGTGGAGCCGCTGCCGGGGCCGGGCGGAGGACGCCATGGCCTCCCAGAGGGCCCGAACCAGCGCCGACAGGTGCTCGTCGAGCACCGTCAGGAAGATTTCGGCCTTGCCACCCGGGAAATGCCGGTAGAGCATCGGCTTCGTGACGCCCGCCGCCTTCGCCACCTGCTCGACCTCGGTGCGCCGATACCCTCGCTCGCCGAACAGGCGCCGGGCGGCATCGAGGAGGCGCTGCCGGCGCTCCTCACGAGTGAGGCGGGTCTGGGCCAAAAAGTTACCTCACGTAACCGGTAACACTTCGCCCCAACCTGTGTCTTAACCCTCTGACATGCCAAAGCCAGGGAAAGTCCAGCGCGCCACCTCGTGGAGTGAGGAGAAAGTTCAGCGCGCCGCGGGGTGGAGTGAAGAGAAAGTTCGGCGAGCGGCCAACTGGAGTGAAGAAAAAGTTCAGCGAGCCACCGGATGGGGCGAACACACGGTTCGTCGAGCCGCGGGGCGGAGCGAGACGGCTTTCCACGAGGTTTACTCCAAGTACATCAAGCGGGTCCACGCCTACATCCTCCGTCGCGTGCGCAACCACCACGACGCCGAGGATCTTACCGCTCAGGTTTTCGCCAGCGCCCTCAAGCACCTCGATCCCGAAAAGGTGAACGCAGGATCGCCCGAGCTGGCCTCCTTTCTGTTCACCGCCGCGCACAACGCAACCATCAACCACGCCCGAGCTCGCAAGTTCGTCGCCACGGTCTCGATCGAGGAGCTGCCCGACACCGCCGATGGGGAGAGCTCGGACCCCAGCAAGGGCCTCCTGTTCGAGGAGCGGCTCGAGCCGCTCCTGGCTGCGATCGCCAGGCTCCCCGAGGAGCGCCGCCGGGCGCTGATCCTCCGCTTCGTCGAGCAGCTTCCCCACGCAGAGATTGCCGAGGCCCTCGGGCGCTCCGAGACATCCGCCCGCGTGCTCCTGCACCGCACCGTGGCCAAGCTGCGCAAGGAGGTCTCGTGATCGCCTGGATGCTGCCCGGGCAAGGATCCCAGCGGGCAGGCATGGCCGCCTCGCTCGAGGCGTGCGGGGACCTCTTCGAGCAGGCAGAGTCGATCCTCGGCCGCGATCTGGCGCGCCTCTGCACCTCGCCCGCCGTCACGTCGTGGCCGGCCGATCTCCTCCAGCCCGTGCTCTACACCACCTGCGTCGGGGCGGCCCGTGCCCTGCTTGCCCGTGGGCAGCGGCCCGACGCCGTGGTCGGCCACAGCCTGGGGGAGTTTGCTGCCCTCACGGCCGCCGACGCCCTCTCCTTCGAGGACGGGCTCCGCCTCGTCCACGCACGAGGGCGGGCGATGGCGGCGGCGGGGAGACGCAATCCCGGCGCAATGGCGGCGGTGCTCGGGCTTGCCGCCGACCGCATCGAGGAGATCTGTGAGCGGATCGAGGGGGTCTGGGTGGCTAACTACAACAGCCCGAAGCAGTCGGTGATCTCGGGAACGGATGCGGGGCTTGCCGAGGCGGCCGAAGAATGCCGCCAGGCGGGAGCCGTGCGGGTGATCCGCCTGCAGGTCCCCGTGGCGGGCCACAGCCCGTTGATGGAGCCCGCGCTCGGGGAGCTCGTCGCCGCAATCGAGAAGGCCGAGTTGCGTTCGCCGACGTGCCGTTTCTACTCGGTGATCGACGGCGCGACGCACACCGACCCAAACGAGATCGCGAAGCTGCTCGCCACCGCCCTCGTTAGGCCGGTGCGCTTTGCCGACGCGCTGCGGGCGATGGCGGGTGACGGGGTGGGACGGTTCATAGAAGTCGGACCGGGCAACGTGTTGGTCGGGCTGGCTCGCCAGAGCCTCTCCCACGTCGACCTTGCCTTGGTCACCAGCGACGCCGAGGCAGACGCCGTCGCCCACCAGGCGCAGGACGTGGCCTCATCCAACGGAAAGCCGAGCGATCGCTTCCGCTTCGACGTCGAGGTGGAGGCCAGGGCGGGAGGATCGGCATGATTCAGTGGACTGACCAGGAGACCTGGGCAGATTCGATTTCGGAGGCCATGGCGGGGGAGACGCTGTCCGTTGACGAGCGGCTGGTCGTGGCCCCGGCGCGGGGGCGGCTCGTGCGCGACCGCGACGCATCGGAGGGTGAGTACGTCCTCGAGGGGCAGGTCGTGGCCAGCGTTGTCCGACCCGGAGGCGACGTCGTCCCCGTTCACTCGCCTTTCGCCGGCTGGGTGATGGGGTTCCTGCTCGCGAACGGATCACCGGTACGGGCGTCCGAGCCCGTGCTGTGGCTGCGCCGGCTGTAAGCCGGCTGTAAGAGGATGAGCGTCAAGATCACGGGGATCGGCATTGCGGTCCCCGACCGTGTCGTCACCAACGACGAGATCGCCCAGCGACTGGGTGTCGATCCGGCGTGGATCGAGGTCCGGACGGGGATCCGCGAGCGTCGCCATGTCGGTCCCGACGAATCGACCTCCACCCTCGGGGCCCGAGCCGCTGAGGCGGCGCTGGCCTGTGCCGGCCGAACCGCCGACGAGGTCGACGTCCTCATCGTCGGCACCTGCACCTCCGACTACGTCTTTCCTTCGACGGCAACCGTGATCCAGCAGGCGATCGGCGCGCATTCCGCCGGCGCCTTCGACCTCGGCGCTGCCTGCTCCGGCTTTATTTACTCCCTGGCGGTCGGAGCCGGCTTGACCCGTGGAGGAGGCGCCGGCCGAGTGCTCGTCGTGGGGGTCGACGTGCTCTCGCGCTTCACCAACCTCGACGACCCCATCACAGCCCCCCTGTTCGGCGACGGCGCGGGCGCCGTGATGCTCGAGGCCGACGAGAGCGCCACGCCGATGACCTTCGACCTGCGGGCCGACGGGAGTGGGGAAGACAAGGTGCTGATTCCCGCCGGCGGGGCGCGGCGGCCTGCGACGCACGAGACGGTCGACCAGCGACTGCACACGATCCACATGCAGGGGCGCGAGGTCTACCGCAGCGCGGTCCGGCAGATGACCGCCCTCGGCGTCCGCCTGGGCGCGGACGGGTTCGACCTGCTGATCGCCCACCAGGCCAATAAGCGGATCATCGACGAGACCGCCGCCCACCTCGGCGTCCCCCAGGAGAAGATCTATCTCAACATCGATCGCTACGGGAACACATCGGCAGCCTCGATCCCCATCGGGATGCACGAGGCGTGGGAGACCGGCCGGCTGAAGCCGGGCGACCGCCTGTTGCTGATCGCGTTCGGAGCGGGGTACACCTACGCAGGCGCGGTGGTTCCGTGGACGCTCCCCTACCCGACGCCTGCCCTTGCCGCGGCCGCGAAGCCCCAGGTGCCGGTCGTCACGTGAGCCTCGAGGGAAGGGTGGCGCTGGTCACCGGCGCCAGCCGGGGGATCGGCCGTGCCGCGGCCCGGGTGCTGGCCGAGGAGGGGGCGCGGATCGCGATCGGGTTCCGCAACAACAAGGACGGTGCGCTCGAGACGAAGGCCGCCTGTCCGGGGGCCGAGATCGTCCACATCGACATCGCCGACGCCGAGAGCGTAGCGGCCGCCTTCGACGAGGTCGAGCGGAGCATCGGGCGGGTGGAGATCCTCGTGAACAACGCCGGGGTTCGCCGCGACGGCCTCCTGATGCGGATGCGGGAGGACGAGTGGGCGGAGGTGATCGAGGTCGATCTCACGGGGGTCTTCCGATGCACCAAGCGCGCCCTTCCCGGCATGCTCGCCGGCAGGTGGGGGCGGGTGATCACGATCGGCTCGATCGCCGGCGTGGTGGGCAACGCCGGCCAGACCAACTACGCCGCCGCCAAGGCGGGCCTCATCGGCTTCACGAAGTCGCTGGCGCGCGAGGTGGCCCGGAAAGGGGTGACCGCGAACGTCATCGCTCCGGGCCTCGTCGATACGGCGCTCACGGCCGACGTATCCGAGTCCGCCCGTGCCGCCTTGCTCGACCGTGTGCCGATGGGCCGGCCGGGCGACGCCGACGAGGTGGCCGAGGCGGTGCGCTTCTGCGCGCGGGCCTCGTACCTGACGGGGCAGGTGATCGCGGTCGACGGAGGGTTGTCGTAGCACCAGTTGGGCGGGACAACGAAGGGAGGAGATGACATGGCATCAAGCGAAGAGATCTTCGAGGCGCTGAAGGAGGTTCTCACCACGCGGCTCAAGGTGGAGGAGGACAAGATCAAGTCCGACGCCAACCTGTTCGACGACCTCGGGCTGGACTCCATCGACCTCATGAGCGCCGTGATGGCGATCGAGGAGCGCTTCTCGGTCGAGGTGTCCGACAAGGAGCTCGAGAACGTCACGACCGTCGGCGAGGCAGTGGACCTGCTCTCCGAGAAGGTGGCGGCGAGTGCCTGACGAGGTCAGGATCGCCGTCACCGGCATCGGGCCGGTGACCCCGATCGGAGTGGGCGCCGACCCGTTCTGGGACGCGCTGCGCAACGGGCGGAGCGGCATCGGCCCGCTGACGCTCTTCGACGCCTCGGCGTTTCCGTCCAGGATCGCGGGGCAGATCACCGACTTCGACGTCGAGGCGTACATCGAGCCCCGACGAGCCCGGCGCATGGACCGCTACGCGCAGTTCGCCTACGCGGCAGCCAAGCTTGCGCTGGCCGACGCCGGCCTCGAGCCCTCGGATCTCAACCCGAGCAGGGTCGGCATCGTCGTCGGATCGGGGATCGGAGGCCTCGGCACCTGGGAGCAGGAGCACAAGGTGCTGCTCGAGCGCGGCCCCCGCCGGGTGAGCCCCTCGCTCATCGCGATGATGATGCCGAACTCGGCCGCGGGACAGCTCGGCATCGAGCTCGGTTTCAACGGGCCCAACGAATGCACCGTGACCGCGTGTGCCGCCAGTGGCCATGCGCTCGCCCGCTCGATCGACTACCTGCGGACCCGGCGCGCCGACGTCGTGCTGGCCGGTGGGGCCGAGGCCGTGATCACACCCCTCGGTGTGGCCGGCTTCTGCTCGGCCCGAGCGCTGTCGACCCGCAACGACGAGCCCGAGCGCGCCTCCCGGCCGTTCGACGCCGAGCGGGACGGCTTCGTCGTGGCCGAGGGGGCCACCGTGCTGGTCCTGGAGCGGATGGATCTGGCCGAGCAGCGCGGAGCCCGAATCCTGGCCGAGGTGCTCGGCTACGGCCTGTCCTCCGACGCCTACCATCTCGTGGCACCGGAGCCGGACGGGGCCGGCGCGACCGCAGCGATGACGGGGGCGCTGGCCGACGCCGGCGTCGATCCTTCGCAGGTGGGCTACATCAACGCCCACGGAACCTCGACCGAGCTCGGCGACGCCTCCGAGGCGAAGGCGATCCGCAAGGTCTTCGGGGACGATCCCCCGCCGACCTCGTCGACGAAGTCGATGACCGGACACATGCTCGGAGCCGCCGGGACGACGGAGGCGGCCGCGACCGTGCTCGCCCTCGCGAACCAGGTGCTGCCCCCCACCATCAACTACGAGAACCCTGATCCGGCCTGCGACCTCGACGTCGTCCCGAACGAAGCCCGCGAGGCCCCGATCGACACGGCGATCTCCAACTCGTTCGGGTTCGGCGGGCACAACGTGTCGATCGCGTTCGGGAGGGTGGGCTAGCCACGGAGCCGGCCCCGACTGGAGGGCACGGCGCTCGATGATCCGCATCGGCATCGATCTGGTCGAGATCGCTCGTCTCGACGCCGCGCTGGCTCGCTGGCCGAGGCTCGCCGATCGCCTGTTCACTGCAGGCGAGCGCGCCTACGCAGCAGAGCGCGCCGACCCGGGCCAGCACCTCGCGGCTCGCTTTGCTGCGAAAGAGGCCACCATGAAGGCCCTCGGCACGGGCTGGCCCCAGATCGGCTGGCACGACGTCGAGGTGGGCTCGGAGGGAGAACGGCCGGCCTTGCTGCTGTCCGGGCGGGCCGCGGAGCTGGCGTCGGGGGCCGAGGTGGCGGTCTCGCTGGCCCACGACGGAGGGTTCGCGGTCGCGCAGGTGCTCGTAGCCGACCCATAACCCCTGCTGGGTTCGATCCATTTGACGCGTCCTCAACCCGCTCGCATGCTGTCGAGCCACGAATAGGGAGGTCCGGGCATCTTTGCCGGATCGGACCGTTGACAGGGCTCTGAGCAGGGACCGAAGCTGCGGGCGACGCCCCTCGCGTCACTCCAACCACTCTCTATTTCAACAGCTGTCTCGGCTGTACCAACCGAAACAATCGGTAACCCTATTGATCTTTCGCCACAATTGGCGCGACAATTCCCTTCCTCCTAGGCCGAGGGAGTCGAGGTGCACCCATACCGACCCCGCCACCGCGTCAAGCCGCCGCCCTTGCGGCGCAGACTCCTGTTGGCCGTCGCGGTGGCGAACCTTCTTCCGATGGCGCTGGCGCTCACCCCCGTGCGGGCCGTCAGCGGGACTCTCGTCCTCTCTGCGGCCGCCGACACCCACCTGTCGAGTGCCGAGCCCTTCACGCCCGGGGGTGCCGACGAAGAGCTGACCATCAGCGCTGCCCCCCACGAGCGTGCCTACGTTCGCTTCAACGTGGAACGACTCCCAGCGCCGGTCACACGAGCAACCTTGCGCCTGTTCGCGCTGACCTCGGCGGATGTCGGATACGAGGTCCGCGCCACCTCGAACCAGTGGGACGAGCAGCAGGTCGCGTTCGCCTACGCCCCGTACGTTGCCGCAATCCCGGTGGCCCGCTCGGCTCCGTTCGCAGCCTTCACCTGGGCCCTTGCCGACGTCACCGCGCTCGTCACCGGCCAGGAGCCCATCTCCTTCGCGATCACGACCACCTCGCTCGGACAGCTCTCCTTCACTTCGAGGGAGTCGGTCCCTGCGCTGGCTCCGCAACTGCAGATCGAGATGGGAGACCCGCAGCCCACACCGTCTCCTTCGGAGACCCCCACCCCGGAGCCCACCGACCTGCCCACGCCGACCCCGTCGGCCTCACCCTCCGAGACCGCCTCCCCCTCCCCCACGCAGTCGCCGAGCCCGACCCAGTCTCCGACGCCGACCCAACCCCCACCGCCGCCCCCGCCGCCTACGGGAGGGGCGGTCATCGCCGCAGCCGGCGACATCGCCTGCGCACCGGGCAACCGGCCCAGCCCCACCGCGTGCCACCAGCGTCAAACATCCGACATCCTGACCTCTCGCCGCGACCTTGCGGCGGTGCTGACGCTCGGGGACGCCCAGTACGACAGCGGCACCACGGCCCAGTTCACCGGCTCGTACGCCTCGTCATGGGGCCGAGTGAAGAGCATCACCCATCCGGCCCCGGGCAATCACGAATACCGCACCGCGGGAGCGGCGGGCTATTACGGCTACTTCGGCAGCGCCGCCGGGGTGGGCGGGGAGGGCTGGTACAGCTTCGACGTCGGAGGCTGGCATCTGATCGCCCTCAACTCGAACTGCATCGAGGTTCGCGGGTGCTGGCCGGGCAACCCGCAATACGAGTGGCTGAAGGGGAACCTCGCCGCCCACCCGAACCAATGCACGCTCGCCTACTGGCACCACCCGCGGTTCTCGTCGGGGACGCAGCATGGGAGTGACGGCAGCTACGACGCGTTCTGGCGGCTCCTGTACGACAACGGGGTGGAGATCGTGCTGAACGGTCACGAGCACCTCTATGAGCGATTCGCCCCGCAGGACCCGGCCCAGCGCCCCGACCCGGCCAACGGGATCCGGCAGTTCACGGTCGGCACCGGGGGCAAGAGCCACTACCCCGTCGGCGCACGGGTGCGCAACAGCGAGGTCGTGAACGACCGGACGTTCGGCGTCCTGATGCTGACGCTGCGCCCGGGCAGCTACGAGTGGAGTTTCGTGCCGGAGGCGGGGGAGACGTTCACCGACGGTGGTTCGGGGACGTGCCACGGCGCTGTTGCCGCGCCCGCCGCCGCCGCCCCGATCGTTGGGATCGACCCGAACGTGCTGCTGCCGGGATTGTTCGAGGGATAGGCCGCACCTCCCGGCAGCCCGCCCGCCGGAGTGCGGCGCCAGGAGGCCCGGCGCGGTGCACATCAATTGGGCCGGCGGACACACCGATGTCCGCACGACCCCTTCGGACGGGACGGCTCAGGCCGTCCGGCCTGGTGTGTGGTCGAAGAGTGCCGGCAACCCGGCGACTATTCCTCGCTCCAGGCCTTGGCCTGATCGATCCAATCCTGAACCTGCGCCTGGGACAGCCCCACGACGTTCCCGTGACGAGTCTGGATCATGTCCACGAGGGAGGCGGCATTGCGGTGTCGCAATTCCTTGATCGAGTCGACGCCGATCTTTTCGAGCATCTCCGTGTGCTTGGGCCCAATCCCCTTGTACAGATCGTTCTCCATACCCACTCGTCACCTCCGACGGGAACCAACCGTTCTCATGCCGCACCACGTCCAACTCGAACGCTCCAGACCTGCACCTGTCCGCCGACGCTCGAGCAGGGGTGGGAAAATCCCGCCGCAGGCCTTCCCACCTCAACAGGTGTGCTCAAAGGCGAGACGGCTCAAACACCTCCGGACGCACCTCGCCCCTAGTCCGGATGTGGCCGCAGGCCGGGGGGTGGGGCGAGGCGGCACCGCCCCGGCACGACTCAGGCGTCTACCCCTCCTCGTCCTCCGTCTCCTTCTCCTTGCCGAGCATGCCCTTGGCCTTGCTCGCCAGCTCCTCCCCCTTGTCCTTGAGCTTCTCGGCGAAGGGCTCGGCCTTTTCCGCCAGGTCGCCAACGACGTCCTTGGCCTTGTCGGCGAGATCCTTCGCCTTGTCGAGAAAGCCTTCGCCCATTCCTCCTCCTCTCCACGCTCCGGGCCCCCCCGTCCGGGATCATCCCACTCCGACCATCCCCTCCCAACCCGGTTTGCCGCCTCGCGCGCGGCCGTTCGGGGGCCCGCCGGGATCATCGAGTCGGGCCACGACGAGGCGGGTCAGGCGCCCTCGGCGCCACGGATCTCCCGCTTCGACCAGCCACCCGAGGAACTGCTGCCGCGCGCCGTACCCTTCGCCGCGGTCGCATGCTTCCATCCCGCAAGCAGGACGAACGCCCAGCGGGTCGCTTCGCTCCCCGTACAGGCCAGAGAGGCATGGGGCGGCCTCCGGCCGCGGTCCTCAATGTCGGCCCGCCTCGCCTCGCTCGGCGAGCCGAGCCTCCGGCCGCGGTCCTCAATGTCGGCCCGCCTCGCCTCGCTCGGCGAGCCGAGGCTTCGCCGGCAGTCCTCTATGCCGGCAGGGC
>JBOGWP010000092.1:0-19865 GCA_050693875.1 Actinomycetota bacterium | reverse complement strand
ACTCGGGCCACTACTACTTCCGCGACAATTTCCGGGCCGACTCCGGCATCATCTGCGCACTGCACGTTTTCGAGGCGCTCTCGCTCGAGGGAAAGCGCATGAGCGAGGTGCTCGAGCCGTTCCGCCGTTACTGGAACTCCGGTGAGATCAACTCCGAGGTGACCGACCAGGAGGCCAAGCTGAAGGAGCTTGCCGAGGCCTACTCCGACGGCGAGCACGACTGGACCGACGGGCTCACGGTGGAGTACGCGGACTGGTGGTTCAACGTCCGACCCTCGAACACCGAGCCGCTGCTCCGGCTGAACCTCGAGGCGACGACCGAGGCCAGCGGCGAGGCGAGGACCGCAGCGGTGCTCGCGGTGATCAGAGGCGAGGCGTCCGGACGAGGTGGGTAAAAGGAGGAGACTCGGGGCGATGGAGGGGAGCGCGATCGACGAGGAGCTGCTCAAGATCCTGATCTGTCCGAACTGTCATGGCAACGTCGAGTACCGCGAGGCGGCGTCGATGATCGCCTGCGTCGGGGAGTGCCGTTTCGAGTACCCGGTCGTCGACGGGATTCCGCACATGCTCGTCGACGAAGCCCGCAAGCCGTGAGCCGCGGGCGCCCGGCACCCTCCCAGAGGTAACGGCTCTGCCTCCCGAACCATCGGCCGGAACCGGCTCGCGCCCGATGCCGGCGATGGCCGGCGTGCCCAGCCCCGGCGGGATGGAAGGCGGGGCCCTCTCGCTGGCCAATCTCGACGACGTATCTTCGTTCGCACGGGTCGACCCGGACGACTTCCTGGGCGTCGTCGAGCGATTTCCCCACCAGCTCCTCGAGGCGTGGCAAATCGGCCTCGACGCGGGCGGACTCCCGGACGTCGCCGGCATCGACTCCATCGCCGTCCTCGGGATGGGCGGGTCGGGGATCTCGGGCGACGTGGCGTCGGCGGTCCTCGGCCCCGTGACGCGGCTGATCATCGGATCGGTCAAGGGGTACGCGGTGCCGGGCTGGGTCGGTCCGGGGACCCTCCTCTTTGCAGTTTCCTACTCGGGGGACACCGAGGAGACGCTCGCTGCCTTCGACGCCGCCCTCGAGCGAGGGGCCCGGGTCGTGATCGTGGCGAGCGGGGGCGAGCTCGCCGAGCGCGGGCGTTCGGGTGGCGTCCCCGTGATCGGTGTGCCTGGGGGTCTCCAGCCCCGGGCGGCGATCGGCTACCTGGCGATGCCGATCCTGGCGGTGTGCGCGCGGCTCGGCCTCGTCCCACCGCTGGCCGATGAGATCGCCGAGGCGGCCGCCCTCGCCGAGGCCAGAGCGCGGGAGTGCGGCCGCGCTTCCCCGGTCGGCCGCAACCCCGCCAAGGCGCTGGCCCTGCGGCTCGCCCGCAGCCTGCCGGTCGTCTACGGGAGCGAGGGGGTGGCCGCTGTTGCCGCCTACCGATGGAAATGCCAGTTGAACGAGGTTGCCAAGGTTCCGGCGACGACGGGGATCTACCCCGAGGTGAACCACAACGAGGTGGTCGGCTGGGGGGGCCGCGCGGACATCGCCCGCAAGTGCGCGCTCGTCGTGCTCCGGCACCCCGGTGAGCATCCCCGAGTCGCGCGCCGCATCGAGGTGACCCGGTCGCTGCTCGGCGGGAACTTCGGCGTGGTGGAGGAGGTCGCCACGCAGGCGTCGTCGCGGCTGGCCCGGCTGCTCGACCTCGCCTACATCGGCGACTTCACCTCCACCTACCTCGCCCTCGCCACCGGCATCGACCCAACTCCGGTCGAGATCATCGACCGCCTCAAGCGCTCGCTCTGAGGAGGATCGTCCGCCACCGCACCGTGGTAGGTTGCTGCGCGAAACCGACCGGAGGTGCCCATGCCCGACCATGACGTCAAGGATCTCGCGCTCGCGGACCCCGGCAGGAGGCGCATCGAGTGGGCCGACGCGCAGATGCCCGTCCTGCGTCTCATCCGGGAGCGGTTCGAAGCGGAGCGTCCCCTCGACGGGGTTCGTGTGGCCGCCTGTCTTCACGTGACCAGCGAAACGGCAAACCTCGCCCGGACGCTCATCGCCGGGGGGGCCGAGCTCGCGCTCTGCGCCTCGAACCCGTTGTCGACCCAGGACGAGGTGGCCGCATCCCTCGTCGCGAACTACGGCGTGGCGACGTTCGCGGTGCGCGGCGTCGACAACGATGCGTACTACCACCAGATCGAGGCCGCCCTCACGGTGCAGCCCAATTTGACCGTCGACGACGGAGCCGACCTCGTCTTCACCCTCCACTCGAAGAAGACCGAGATGCTCGAGGAGGTGATCGGCGGCAGCGAGGAGACGACCACCGGGGTGATCCGGTTGCGCGCCATGGCGCAGGCGGGCGCCCTTCGGTACCCGATCGTGAGCGTCAACGACGCCAACACGAAGCACATGTTCGACAACCGGTACGGCACCGGCCAGTCCGCCATCGACGGCATCCTGCGGGCGACGAACATCCTGATTGCAGGAAGCACCGTCGTCGTGTGCGGCTACGGGATGTGCGGACGCGGGGTCGCGGCTCGGGCGGAGGGGCTCGGCGCCAACGTCGTGGTCACCGAGGTCGACCCGCTCCCGGCGCTCGAGGCCGTGATGGACGGCTACCGGGTGATGCCCTCCGAGGACGCGGCCGAGATCGGCGACCTGTTCGTCACCGTCACCGGGGACCGCGACGTGCTCACCCTGCGGCACTTCGAGCGGATGAAGGACGGGGCGATCCTCTCGAACGCCGGGCACTTCGACATCGAGATCGACGTCAAGGGGCTGCACGGTGCCGCATCGGAGGTCCGTCCGGCCCGGCCGGACGTCGAGGAGTTCCACCTGCCCAACGGGCGCCGGCTCTTTCTGCTCGCCGAAGGCAGGCTCGTGAACCTCAGCGCCGCCGAGGGCCACCCTGCCACGGTGATGGACATGTCCTTCGCCAACCAGGCCCTGGCGCTGGAGTGGCTGGTCAAGAACCGTGGGCTGGAGCCGGCGGTCTACCCGGTGCCCGAGGAGATCGACCAGGAGGTCGCCCGCCTCAAGCTGCACTCGCTGGGGGTCCGCCTCGACACCCTCACGCCGGAGCAGGCGGCCTACCTGTCCTCCTGGGAGACGGGGACCTAAGGCTCCCCAGGCCCGCCCGCAGGCGGAGTTCGCGGGGCCTCGGAAGACTGGGCGACGTTCCTGCCCGACCGCGATGTTGCGCCCTACCTACGAGGAGCGTCGTCCCTCGGTCACGCCTGCCCGCGGGCCCGGGGGAAGCGTCCGAGCGACCGCGGCGACGAGGACCCGGCTCGCTCCCGCGCGCTTCAGCGCCCGTGCCACCTCCGAGGCGGTCGCACCGGTGGTGTAGACGTCGTCGACCACGATCACCACCCGCGGCGGGGGGATCACGGTGTGGAAGGCCCCGCGAAGGTTTCGGCGCCGGATGGCGGGATTGAGTCCCACCTGCGGCGGCATGTCCCGCACCCGCTCGAGGAGCGGCACGGCCGGCACCTCGAGGAAGGACGCGGCGGCGCGGGCCAGCGCCTCGCCGTGATCGAAGCCCCGCGCGCGCCTGCGGGCGGGGCTGGGCGGTGGCCAGGTCAGGGCGGCCCCCGGCGCAGCGGCGATCATCCCGCTCAGCACCTCGGCGAGCAGGGCGACCAGGCTCGGCACGAGACAGCGCTCCGCCCGGTACTTGAGACGGTGAATTGCCGCGCGCACTACCCCCTCGTAAAGCGCCGCCTGCCGGGCCAGGTCGAAGCGGAGGCCCCGGCCCCGGCACTCCCGGCACGCGGGCACCTCGACGACGGTGGGCTTCCCGCAGTGGTCGCACACCGGCGGGTGGATGCGCGGGAGACCGGCGCGGCAATCGCAGCAGAGGCTGCCTCGGACCAGCCGGCCGCATCCGGCACAGGCCTCGGGATAGAGGAAGTCTGCAAGCGCTCGCATGAGCCCACCTTAGGAGGAGGTGGTGACATCTCGGCGCCGGCCGGGCCCCCGACCGGGGACTCCTCCGCTTGTCGGCCTGGGGGGTGCGGCTGCCGTTGCTCCAAGCGGGGAGCGACAGAGCCTCCTGCCCGCGCCGCCGGGTTCTGAATGGGTTGGGCCGGTTGCGGGACCTATAATCTGGTCTGGCTTCCGCCTGGGTCTGTGGTTGCGGGATCTCGGTCCCAAGTCCACGCCAGCCGTAGGCGAAAGGATCCACGTAAGGCAACCATTGGTTGCCGAGCATGGTGCGGCTTAGGAGTAAGCCCTGCCCCGATCCCGGGAGATTCCCGGGGAGCGAAGGGAGAAGGTGCGAAGCATCGGGCTGATGGTCTCGCCGGTTCCGCACGAGAGTCGGGTGATCGGGCTCTCACCGGAGCCTGGTGCGCCGGCCTTCCTGTGGGGCGAGAGCCGTCCGGTGCGAGGCCTCAGCAGGCGAGTGTGGGGGCAAAGACCAGGTCAGCCGGGCGGAAGCCACCTCCTCGACCGACGAGCCCCGATCGAGCCGGCCCGCAGCATTCGCGGGTTCGCCTGGCCCCCGCGAGCGGCCCGCCTTCCATGATGGAGATCACGGTCCGCGGCCGCCACACCCCGTTGCCCGACTCGCTGCGTCGCTTCGCCACTGAAAAGGTGGGGCATCTCGGCAAGTACCTGTCCACGATATCGGGGATCGACGTCGAGATCGCCAAGGACGGAGCTCGGAGCGGCGCCGGGCACGTCGTCGATCTGACCGTCTCAACCTCGGGCCCGGTATTTCGTGCCAGCGCCACTTCGAGCGACCCCCATGCCGCCCTCGACCTTGCCGTCGAGCGGGTCGAGCGGCGCATCAAGGAATTCAAGCGGAGGCGTTCCGGACGCCCCCTGCACTCAAGGAGTAGGGTGGCACCTGCCGATATGGCTGGGGAAGGCGGTTCGGACACGCCGAGAGCTTCCGGCCTCGACGCCACATCTGACGAGGATTTGGGTAAGGAGGAGGCATCGGAACCGAACAAGACGGACTAGTCAAGCGGGAAGAGCCACCCTCGGGAGGGGGCACGACGTTGGCAGACTCGATCCGCGTCATGATCGTGGACGACCACGCCCTTTTCCGCCGCGGGTTGCAGATGGTGCTCGAGGCCGAGGACGGGATCGACGTCGTCGCCGAGGCAGGTGACGGCGAAGAGGCCCTGGTGAAGGCGGAGGACGCCATGCCCGACGTCGTTCTCATGGACGTGCGCATGCCGAAGCGGTCGGGAATCGAGGCGACTCGCTCCATGAAGGACGTCTTGCCGAACGCCAAGATCCTGATGCTCACCATCTCCGACGAGGAGGCCGACCTCTACGAGGCGATCAAGGCGGGGGCCTCCGGCTATCTGCTGAAGGAGATCTCGATCGAGGAGGTCGCGAACGCGGTGCGGGCGGTCAACGCCGGTCAGTCGCTGATCTCCCCCGCGATGGCGTCAAAGCTGCTCAACGAGTTCGCCACGATGGTGAAGCGGGCCGACGAGCGCCAGCCACTCTCCGCCCCACGCCTGACCGACCGTGAGCTCGAGGTCCTCAAGCTCGTGGCCAAGGGGCAGAACAACCGCGACATCGCCAAAGAGCTGTTCATCTCGGAGAACACCGTCAAGAACCACGTGCGGAACATCCTGGAGAAGCTCCATCTCCACTCGCGTATGGAAGCCGTGGTCTACGCGGTGCGCGAGAAGCTGCTCGACATCAAGTAACCGGGCTCCTCAGCCCCGGGGCAGATTCATAATGGCAGCCGTGCTTGAGATGGCCAGCATAGGAGTGGATCCAGGTTTCCCCGACCATGCCCGGCGTCGCCTCACAGGCACGGCCCGGCAGTGCGCCGAGCGTAGGCGAGGCCCTCTGCCGGCATCGTGCAAACGCCGCCGGAGGCGGCCCCTTGCCTACGGCGCCGCGAGCGAAGCGAGCGACTGATGAGTATGTTCGACAAGGTCCTCCACGCGGGCGAGGGCCGGAAGTTCAAGCGGATCACCGAGCAGGCCCGGCGGGTCAACGACTTCGAGCCGGAGGTCGAGCTGCTGTCGGGGGAGGAGCTTCGCGGCAAGACTGCGGAGTTCCGGACCCGCCTCGACAACGGCGAGAGCCTCGACGACCTGCTGCCCGAGGCATTTGCCTGCGTCCGAGAGGCGGCTCGCCGCTCGATCGGGCAGCGCCACTTCGACGTGCAGGTGATCGGGGCGTCCGTGCTGCACGCCGGGGCGATCGCCGAGATGAAGACCGGTGAGGGCAAGACGCTCGTCGCCACGATGCCCGCCTATCTCAACGCCCTGCTGGACCGCGGGGTGCACGTGGTCACCGCCAACCCCTACCTGGCCAAGCGCGACGCCGAGTGGATGGGCCAGATCTACCGGCACCTCGGGATGACGGTCGGGCTGATCCAGCCGGAGATGCTTCCCGAGCAGCGCCGGCCGAACTACGGCGCCGACATCACCTACGGCACGAACAACGAGTTCGGGTTCGACTATCTCCGCGACAACATGGCGATGCGCCTGGACGAGTGCGTCCAGCGCGGGCACCACTACGCCATCGTCGACGAGGTCGACTCGATCCTCATAGACGAGGCCCGCACGCCGCTCATCATCTCTGGGGCAGCGGCGGAGTCGGCCAAGTGGTACCGGACCTTCGCCCGCCTCTCCCAGCGGCTTCGCTCCAGCGAGCACTACGAGGTCGACGAGGCCAAGCGCACCGTGGCAGTCACGGAGGACGGGGTCACCCGGGTCGAGGAGCTCCTGAACATCGAGAACCTCTACGACCAGGTGCACACCCCGCTGGTGCACTACCTCGAGTCGTCGCTCAAGGCGAAGGAGCTGTACAAACGCGACCGCGACTACATCATCCAGGACCGTGAGGTTCTGATCGTCGACGAGTTCACGGGCCGCACCCTTCCCGGCCGGCGCTGGTCGGACGGCATTCACCAGGCGGTGGAGGCAAAGGAGGGCGTGCCGGTGCAGCAGGAGAACCAGACGCTCGCCACGATCACGATTCAGAACTACTTCCGCATGTACGAGCGGCTCGCCGGGATGACCGGCACCGCGAAGACCCAGGCGGCCGAGTTCAGCAACGTCTACAAGCTCGACGTCTTCGAGGTCCCCACCAACCGGCCGATGATCCGCGAGGACCTCGCCGATGTCGTCTACAAGACCGAAGACGCCAAGTGGAAGGCCCTCGCCGAGGACATCGCCGGACGCAGCGAGAAGGGCCAGCCGGTGCTGGTGGGCACGATCTCGATCGAGAAGTCGGAGCGCCTGGCGAAGTACCTCGATCGACGCGGGGTCCCCTACCACATCCTGAACGCAAAGCACCACGAGAAGGAGGCAGTCATCATCGCCCAGGCCGGCCGGGCGGGGTCGGTCACGGTGTCGACCAACATGGCGGGACGCGGCGTCGACATCCTCCTCGGCGGCAACCCCCAGTACCTGGCGCGCCAGGAGATGGCCGCGCGCGGGTTCGACAACGACCGCTACCTGCTCGAGATGATGGACGCACAGGAGCAGGCCGCGTACGAAGCGGAGTACCAGCCGATCTTCGAGAAGAAGAAGGCGGAGTGCGACACCGAGCACGAGCAGGTGGTGGAGCTCGGCGGGCTCTACGTCCTCGGCACCGAGCGGCACGAATCGCGGCGCATCGACAACCAGCTGCGCGGCCGTTCCGGCCGCCAGGGCGACCCCGGCGAGAGCCGCTTCTACCTCTCGCTCGAGGACGACCTTATGAAGTACTTCGCCACCGGGATGATCTCGACGGTGATGGACCGGCTGAACCTGCCCGAGGACATGCCGATCGAGTCGAAGATGGTGTCGCGGGCCATCGAGCGGGCGCAGTCGCAGGTCGAGTCGCAGAACTTCGAAATCCGCAAGAACGTCCTCAAGTACGACGAGGTGCTGAACAAGCAGCGCACCGAGGTCTACAAGCGCCGGCGCGAGCTGCTCGAGGGCGCCGACGTCTCCGAGCAGGCCCTCGAGTTCGTGGCCGACGTGGTCGAGTCGACGGTGAAGAACCATGCCAGCACCGAGGCGCTGCCCGAGGAGTGGGACTGGGAGGGACTGGCCGCATCGACCAGCCAGCTCTACCCGTCGTCCAGCCTACGCGATATCGATCACAAGGCCGCGGGGTACGAGGAGCTCCTCGAGCGCTGCCTCGAGGAGGCGCTGGAGCACTACCACGGGCGCGAGGAGGAGATCGGAAAGGAGCGCTTCCGTGAGCTGGAGCGGATGGTCTTCCTGTCGATCCTCGACAACAAGTGGCGGGAGCACCTCTACGAGGTGGACTACCTGCGCGAGGGGATCGGGCTGCGCGCCTACGGGCAGCGCGACCCGCTGATCGAGTATCAGCGCGAGGCCTTCGACATGTTCCAGGCGATGGAGGCCGGCGTGAAGGAGGAGTTCGTCCGGTACATGTTCCACGTGCAGGTCGTCGAGGAGCGCTCCCAGGAGCCGGCGCAGCGGACGGTCGCGAGGGGCCCTTCGCTCACCGCCACCTCCAACACCTCGGCATTCGCCGCCGCGGCGGCAGCCTCCGCCGAGGAGCCGGAGACGCGGACGTCCTCGGACGGGTCCGCCCGCTCCGACAAGGTTCCGCGCAACGCCCCATGCCCTTGTGGCTCGGGGAAGAAGTACAAGAAGTGCCACGGCGCGGAGGTCTAGCCGCATGTTCGAGGATCTGAAGCCACGGCTGACCGATGCAGAGGCCCGGCTTTCCGATGTGAAGGAGTACCTTTGACGTCGCGGGAAAGCGCCGGCGGGTCGACGAGCTGCACGAGACGGCATCCCAGCCCGGGTTCTGGGACGACCAAGCGGAAGCCACGAAGGTCATGGCCGAGCTGTCCCGGCTCGAGGAGGACCTGAAGGACTTCGACCGCCTCGCCGAGCGCCTCGAGGAGGCCGAGGTCCTCCACGCGCTCGCGCTCCAGGAGGCCGACACCGCCACCTTCGAGGAGAGCCTCCGCACCCTCGACGAGGTCGACCGAGAGCTCGACGACCTCGAGATCCGCACCCTTCTTTCGGGGGAGTACGACGAGGCCGACGCGATCGCCAGCGTGCATGCGGGGGCCGGCGGCACCGAGTCGTGCGACTGGGCCGAGATGCTCCTGCGCATGTTCCTGCGATGGGCGGAGCGCCGCGGGATGGCGACCGAGGTGCTCGAAGTCCAGCCCGGCGACGAGGCCGGGATCAAGCGCGCGACCTTCACCCTCAAGGGGCGGTTCGGCTACGGACTGCTCTCGACCGAGAAGGGGGTCCACCGGCTGGTCCGCATCTCACCCTTCGACGCGTCCCGCCGGCGCCACACCTCGTTTGCCAGCCTCGACGTCGTCCCCGCGATCGAGGACGAGGACGAGGTGGCAATCGACCCGAAGGAGCTGCGCATCGACACCTACCGATCGTCGGGGGCCGGCGGGCAGCACGTCAATGTCACCGACTCGGCCGTGCGGATCACCCACGTTCCCACGGGCATCGTCGTTGCCGTGCAGAACGAGCGCTCGCAGATCCAGAACCGGGCGGTCGCGATGAAGATCCTGGCCGCACGGCTGGCGGAGCGGAATCGGGAGGAGCGGCGGCGCGAGCTCGAGGGGATCCGGGGGGAGCAGATGGAGATCGGCTTCGGGTCGCAGATTCGCTCCTACGTGCTCCATCCCTATCAGTTGGTCAAGGATCACCGCACCGATGTCGAGATAGGAGATGTGGACGCCGTCCTCGACGGCGAGATCGACCGCTTCATCGCCGCCGAACTGCGGCGCCGGCGATCCGGGAAGGACGACGGTCGCGCCCCCGATGCGCACCGGGGGTCCGGATAGTGTTGCCCGGCGAGGAGTTCTGCTAGCATTGGCCGCCGGGCCGAAAGGCCCTTTTGATTCGGGGGATCGTCGAAAATACGAACCCTCGGGGGGCCGAGGGATGTATATAGAGACATGATCCGTCTCGAGAACGTCAGCAAGCTTTACAAGGGCTCGGTCGTGGCCTTGCGCGACGTCTCATGCGACATTCAGAAGGGCGAGTTCGTCTATCTCGTCGGGCCGTCTGGATCGGGCAAGTCGACCCTCATCCGTCTCGTGCTCAAGGAGGACGAGCCGAGCGAGGGCCGCATCTACGTGGCGGGCAAGGACATCGGCCAGCTGCCTCGCTGGCGCGTCCCGTACCTGCGGCGCAACATCGGGTGCGTCTTTCAGGACTTCAAGCTCTTGTCGAACAAGAGCGTGTGGGAGAACGTGGCATTCGCCCTCGAGGTGATCGGCCGTCCGCGCCACATCATCAAGGAGCGGGTTCCCGAGATCCTCGACCTGGTCGGTCTCTCCGAGAAGGTGGAACGCCGCCCGAACGAGCTCTCCGGTGGCGAACAGCAGCGGGTGTCGATCGCACGGGCGATGGTCAACCGGCCGCCGATCCTGCTCGCCGATGAGCCCACCGGCAATCTCGACCCGGCAACATCGCAGGAGATCATGAAGCTGCTCCTGCGCATCAACGCCGCCGGCACCACCGTGCTGATGGCGACGCACGACCACTCCATCGTCGACATGTTCCGGAAGCGGGTCATTGAGCTCGACCGGGGCAAGGTGGTTCGCGACCAGGCCCGCGGCGTCTACGGTTACGCCCGGTAGCCATGGCGTTCCGGTTCGAGTACTTCCTCGGCGAGACGGTCGCGAACCTGCGACGAAACATCCTCCTTACACTCGCCGCCATATCGACGGTCGCGGTCAGCCTGTTCCTTCTGGGCGGCGTGATGGTCCTCGGACGGATCGTCGACAACGTCGTCGGCCGGTGGGAGGGCAAGGTCGAGATCAATGTCTTCCTGCGCGACGACATCACGCCGGAGCAGAGCAAGGAATTGGGTGCGGCCATCTCCGCCATGCCGGAAGTGGGGCGGGTCTTCTTCGTGTCGCAGGAGAAGGCGTTCAACGAATACAAGGAGATGTTCAAGGACTCGCCCCAGCTCTACGAGAACGTCGATCCTTCGGCGCTCCCGGCCTCCTATCGGATCAAGCTGAAGGATCCGAAGACGGTCGAGGCGGTGCGCAGCCGGATCGAGGGGCAACCGGGCGTGGACGAGGTGACCTTCGGCGGCGAGGCGGTGAAGAAGCTGCTACGAATCAACACCCTGCTGCGCACGATCTCCCTGGTGATGACGTTCATCCTGCTCGGGGCGGCCACGCTGCTGATCGCCAACACGATCCGGCTGGCGATCTATGCCCGCAGGCGGGAGATCGGGATCATGAAGCTCGTCGGTGCGACGAACTGGTTCATCAGGGTGCCGTTCATCTTCGAGGGCATGGCCGAAGCGGCATTCGGGGCCCTCGTGGCAGCCGGCGTCATCTACGCCACCAAGCTGCTCCTGCTCGACCGGCTCCAGTCGCAACTGGTGTTCCTGCCGCTCACGGTCGGGGGAGGCGTCGTGCTTCAGGTCTTCGTGGTGCTCTTGGTGGTCGGCATCGCGATCGGCAGCCTGGGCTCGACGCTCGCGCTCCGCCGCTTCCTGGAGGTTTGACAGTCGGGGGAGTCCCCCGGACTGCCCCCAGTTTCATGGTAGCGCCCGGCCGACGTGGTGAGGCGCCTGCCGATGAAAGGGAACGCCGGCGAAGCCGGCCCCATGCTCGGACCCTCGGAGCAAAGCGAGCGGCTAAGTCGTCGTTTTCAACCAAAGCCTTAAGAGTGAGCGGAATTTCTCCGCGATTCTGTGGCCAATTCCCGTCCGAAATCCAATTTCGCCAATTGACACGTCTGAGCATTGTTCCTAGGGTTCCTTGGGGCTCGGGGTCGAGGGGGGGAAGAGAGGAGGCAGGTGCATGTCTGTAGGTAAGGTGGCGGCGCTGCGCGCTCACGCAGCTCGGCCTGGAGCGGCAATTGCCGCGGGGCTCATGCTCGTGGCGACGATGCTCGTCATCGCCACGATGCCAGCGCGGTCGCAGTCGACCGCCGCGGCCGCATTCGCCGTCCAGAGCGGGCTCGGCGGAGACAACAGTCTCTACAAGATCGACATGAACACGGGGAACCTCACTCTTGTCGGGGACCCTGGGGGGGCGGGGTACAACAACATCGAGGGCCTCACCTTCGACACAAGCGGGAACCTGTGGGCGATCAACGCTCCGGGGCTGGCCGAGCAGGGCCTCGCCCTTCTCCGGCTGCACACCGGCACCGCGGCAATCCTCCAACAAGTCCCGCTGAAGAATTCGGACGGCACGCTCATCACCGGCCCGGACCCGATCAAGGCGGCCGGGCTCAGCGTCGACTGCGCGGGCACGATGTGGATCACCGGCGCGGGGAAGGATCCGGCCTTCCGGGTGTTGTACAAGGTCGATCCGGCGACCGGGATCCTCACGCAGATCGGCGCGACGGGCGCTCGGGTGCCCGCGCTCGCCAGCCGAGGGACGGACCTGTTCGGCATCACGAGCCAGGACCCTCAGGCGGATGACCTCCTGGTGAAGCTCAATACCGCGACCGGTGACGCCTCGGTAGAGGGGGGTCTCCAGTTGAACACCGTGAACTCCGCGGGGGCCGACTTCGACGAGAGCGGCGTCCTGTGGGGGATCGACGAGGGGGACCCGACCACGGCGATTCCCGGCAAGACCTTCAAGGTGAACACCGACCCCAGCAACCCCGCTACGTACGGGACGGCGGTGAAGGTCGCCGACGTCGCCAAGGGCTTCACGAACCTGGCGATCGCCGGCCCAGCCGGATGTGGCGGCCCCAGCCCGTCCCCCAGCCCCTCGCCGACCCCGACGCCGGGCGGCGCCGAGCAGGGGTACTGGATGGTCGCCTCCGACGGCGGCGTGTTCGCCTTCGGGGCCTCCGAGTTCTTCGGTTCGACCGGTGGCGTGCGGCTCAACCAGCCAATCGTCGCCACGGCCCCGACCCGCAACGGCAGGGGCTACTGGATGGCCGCGGCCGACGGAGGGATCTTCGCCTTCGGCAATGCCGACTTCCTGGGGTCGACCGGAGGCACCAAACTCAACCAGCCCATCATCGGGATCGCGGTGACTCCGACCGGGGCGGGCTACTGGCTGGCGGCGCGAGACGGCGGCATCTTCGCCTTCGGCGACGCCTCGTTCCACGGATCGACGGGTGGCCTGAAGCTCAACTCGCCGATCGTCGGGATCGCCCCGACCCGCACGGGAGAGGGTTACTGGCTCGTTGCGGCGGACGGCGGTGTCTTCGCCTTCGGGGACGCCGTGTTCAAGGGATCGACCGGCGGCGTGAAGCTGAACTCGCCGATCGTGGCGATGTCGGCGCACCGCAGCGACAACGGCTACTGGTTCACCGCAGCCGACGGCGGTGTCTTTGCTTTCGGCGCCTCGGACTTCCTGGGATCGACGGGCGGCCAGAAGCTGAACAAGCCGATTGTGACCATGGCGTCCACCGCATCGGGCGACGGCTACTGGCTGATCGCCTCCGACGGAGGGGTCTTCTCCTTCGGCGACGCCAAGTTCCTCGGCTCGACGGGCGGCATCAAGCTGAACCAGCCGATCGTCGCGGCGGCGCGCTTCTAAGCAACCCGCACCTCGCACTGCAGCCGCCCGGGGTTTCCCCGGGCGGCTGCGCGTCCGGGCCCTCAAGCCGCCTCCGGCGCCCTCCGATGCTCATCTGGTCCCCTCGGCGAGGCACCCAGGCTTCCTCCGTCTGGGGCGAGAGTAAAGTAGTGATGATGCAGAGAAAGGGAGCATAGATCTGAGAGGATCGGTCGTGGCGACCGTCGTGCTGGTGCTCCTCGCAACGCTGCCGGCGAGGGCCTTCCCCGCCGCCGCCTCGAGTCCGGAGGCGGACCGCCAGCGGCAGATCGAACGGGAGAAGGCGGCGCTGAAGGCAAAGATCGACGCCGTGGAGCGGGAGGCGAAGAGCCGCCGGGCACAGATCGCCGCGAGCGAGTCGAGACGTGCGGCTCTGGAGCGCCAGATTGCCGGGTACGAGCGGGACGTCGCCGCTGCCCATGTCCGGCTGAACGAGACTGAAGCCGCGCTCGGCGATGCCAAGAGCCGGCTGCTCGAGCTCGGGGACGTCATCGGCTCGGTGGCCGGGCGGGCGGAGTCCCTGCGGGGCCGGCAGCGGGATCGTGCCCGAAGCGTGTACAAGTCGGGGCCGGGGGCCTATCTCGAGATGCTTCTCGGCGCCCGGACCTTCCGAAGCTTCGTCTCGCGACTCGACTTCGTTGCCGAGGCGGTGCGGCAGGACCGCGATCGCCTGGCGGGACTCCTGCGGCTGTCCGAGCAGCTGGAGCGGCGCCGTGCCGAGGTGGAGCAGCAGCGATCCGAGATCGCCGCGGTGCTGGTCGCGATCGGCGAGCAGACGGCCTCGATCGAGCAGCTGAAGTCGTCGGTCGCCTCGGCGCGCCAGCGCGTCGTGCAGGAGACGGCTGTGCACCGGCGTCTGCTGGCCGGCGCCCAAGCCGACCGGGCGGAGTACCTGCGCCAGATGCAGGCGCTCGATGCGGAGTCGCGGAGCATCGCCGCCCTCCTCCGCTCACGCCAGCGAGGGCAAGTGTTCCAGGCTGGGTCGGGCGTGCGCCTCGCCTGGCCGACGACGGGACCGATGACCTCGCCGTTCGGAGGCCGGATCCATCCCATCTTCGGCGACCGTCGCTTCCATGCCGGTATCGACATCGAGGCCCCCCCGGGCCAGCAGATGATCGCGGCCGAGGCCGGCGAGGTCGTGTTCGCAGGTTCCCGAGGGGGCTACGGGTCGACCGTGGTCATCGACCACGGAGGCGCCCTGGCCACCCTGTACGCCCACCTGTCGTCGGTGGCCGTGAGCACGGGAGGCCGCGTGGCCCGTGGATCGAGGATCGGGGCCGTCGGGTGCACGGGCTATTGCACCGGCCCCCACCTCCACTTCGAGACCCGGGTGAACGGGGAGCCGCGCGACCCGATGACCCTCTTCCGCTAGCCCAGCTCGAGGTGCCGAAGTTGGTGCGAATGAGTCAAGTCTTGGGACGAGACCGACCGGGGCGCACCTCAAGCGGGGCCCGGCAGGCCCCGAGCGAAGCGAGGCCCTGCCGGCATTGAACGACGCCGGAGGCTCGGCTCGCCGAGCGGGCGAGGCGGGCCGACATTGAGGACCGCGGCCGGAGGCTCGGCTCGCCGAGCGGGCGAGGCGGGCCAACATTGAGGACCGCGGCCGGAGGCCGCCCCTTGCCTTTCCAACCTGTGCCGGGGAGCGAAGCGCCCCACTAGCACTACGCTCGGCCCGCGCGAGCGCCGATGACTCGAGGGAACGCGCTGTCGGAGGGAGCCGGAGGATTTCCGAGCTCAACCGATAATGGCAGAGCCGCCGGGCGGGTCGCACCGGAGGTTCGAGGGAAGGGACCCTGCGTGGATAGGAGCGCCGCCGTCGATGCGCTGCAGCGGATCGTCGGCAACGTCGAGTCGGTCATCGTCGGCAAGCGCGGGGTGATAGAGGCTTCGATCGGGGCACTGGCCGCGGACGGGCACCTCCTGCTCGAGGACGCCCCCGGTGTGGGCAAGACCATGCTCGCCAAGGCGATCGCCCGTTCCATCGACGGGGTCTTCAAGCGGGTGCAGGCGACCCCCGACCTGCTCCCTTCGGACATCACCGGCGTGGCGATCTATCACCAGGCCAGGGCGGAGTTCGAGTTCGTCCCCGGTCCGATCTTTGCCAATGTCGTGGTGGTCGACGAGGTCAACAGGACCACCCCCCGCACGCAGGCGGCACTGCTCGAGGCGATGGAGGAGCGTCAGGTCACCGCGGAGGGAGTCTCCCGCCCGGTGCCGTCCCCGTTCTTCGTGATCGCCACCCAGAATCCCATCGAGTACCACGGGACGTATCCGCTGCCGGAGGGCCAGGTCGACCGGTTCCTCATCGCCGCGTCAATTGGGTACCCCGACGCCGGTGAGGAGCGGCGCATCGTCGAGGCGCAGATGCTCGAGCACCCGATCGAGCATCTTGGCCCGGTGATCTCGCTCGGCGAGGTCGAGGAGATCCGGGCCCGGGTCCGCGAGACACGGGTCGCGACCTCCGTGATCGACTACGCCGTGGCCCTCGTCGCGGCGACCCGCAGTCACCCAGATCTGGCGCTCGGTGCCGGGCCCCGCGGCTCGCTGGGGCTGATCCACTTCGCCCAGGCGCGCTCGCTGCTCCTGGGCCGCGACTACGTTCTTCCCGACGACGTCAAGGCTGCGGCGCCGCTCGTGCTCGGCCACCGCATCGTCCCGAAGCCGCAACTGCGGCTCGGCCCCGCCGCCGGACGGAGCATCGTCCGCCAGATTCTCGAGCGGGTCCCGGTACCGGTTGGAAACTAAACCCGAGCGGCGCGCTCGCCCCACCGGCCACGCTCGCCTGGGCCGGCCGACGAGGCGGGCCCTCTCGTTGCTCGGGGCGGCTCTCGTCCTGTTCCTTGTCGGAAGCAACGTGCAGGCCGGGTGGCTGTTCGTGCTTGCCGCCACCATCCTCGGCGTCGTGGCCGCGGGCCTGGTTGCTCCGGTCGCGGCGGTCCGGGGCATCGAGGTGACCCGCCGGGTGGCCTCCTCCTCACGAGCGGGCGACCCGGTGTATGTGGAGCTACGGGTCCACAATGCCGGGCGCGGGGAGCGACGGGCGGTCGAGGGCAGCGACGACTTCTGCGGACTGACTCCCTTCCTGGTCGAGCGGCTCCCTCCGGGCGTCGCGGCGACGCTTCGCTACGAGGTCGTGCCCATCAGGCGCGGCATCTATCCGGGCGGGCCGGTCGAGCTCGCCTCGGCCTCTCCGTTCGGGATCTCCCTCGCCCGGCGCCGGTTCCAGCTGGGGTCGCCGATGATCGTGCACCCACGGTGGGTGCCGCTGCGAAGCTTCCCGCTGCTGGAGGCCGCCAGCACCCCAAACGAGCCGCTCCACGAGCGCCGACGGCGCGGCGCGGGGCTGGAGTTCTACGGACTCCGCGACTACCGCTCGGGCGACAGCCTGCGCCACGTGCACTGGCCCTCGACGGCGCGAGGCGGAAGGCTGCTGGTCCGCGAGTTCGAGGAGCAGCTCGCCTCTCGGCTCGGCATCGTCATCGATGCCGGCGAGCGCGTCGGGAAGGAGCCCGCGACGACGTTCGAGGATGCGGTTGCCTGTGCGGCGTCGCTGCTCGTCTACGCGCTCGAGGCGGGCCACCCGGTGCAGCTGCTCTGCGACTCGAAGGAGGGGCTCCGCCACCTCCTCGACCCGGCGCGCATCGATGCCCTCGACTGGCTGGCCGCCCTCGAGGCGGATGGTCGGCGGGGTCTGGCCCGGGTCGCGGAGGAGGCGATCGGCGAGATCCATCGACGTTCGACGAACGTGTTGATCTTTCCCGGCACGCGCCGCAACGTGGAGGAGGCCCCACGCGCGGTCTCGATCCTGCAGGAGCGGTCCGCCCGGGTCATCGCGGTGATGCTCTCCGCGCCCAGCTACGACGCCGTGAGCTCCTCGGCCCTTCGACCCGAGGAGGAGCAGCGGCTGATCGACCAGCTCGAGGCGGCACGCACGATTGTCTACCGGGTCCGCATGGGGGAGGGTCTCGAGCATTGCCTGTCCGAGCCGCCGACCCACTAGCCGCCGTTCCCTCGACCGCATCCAAGGCGGCCGCCCGCCACCAGGGGGCCGAGGACTCCGTGGCGCTCCGGGTGCTCGTCGCCGCCGCGGTGATGATCGCCATCGCCGGGCTCCTCTGGCAGGAGGCGGTACCGACGGCGATCGGGCTGGTGGTGCTCGTCCTGACCCCCGGCGGCTACCTCGTCTCCTTCTACCGGCGGCGCTCGTCGAACACCTGGCTCAAGGTCGCGCTCGCCGCAGGCCTGCTCGCCGTGTTTGCCAACTTCCTACGCTCGGTGTCGGGGGCCACGAGCGTGGACGACGCCCGCGGTCCGCTGGCCGAGATCTTCCTGTGGGTCCAGGTGCTCCACTCCTTCGATGTGCCGCGCCGGCGTGACCTGCACTTCTCGCTGGGCGCGTCCGTGGCGCTGATCGCGCTCGCCGGCTCCCTCTCCCTCGACGCATCGTTCCTCTGGGTGTTTGCGCCGTGGGGCGCGGCGACGCTCGCGGCGCTCGTTGCGTTCCACGCCTCCGAGGTGCGGGAGCGGCATGCTGGCTCGGTGCGGCCCGCCCGGCCCCCTGCCGCGGGTCCGCAGGCGGCGCGCCGGCTTCCCGTCGGGCCGCGCTCGGCGGCTCTGAGCTTGGCAATCATCGTGCTGGCCGGAGGTCTGGTGCTCATGTTTGCGCCGCGAGGCCGTGGCGGAGCGCTGGCATCGTTGCCCTTCCGGCTTCCGAGCTTCGTGCCCCTTCCGAAGGGGTCCGGCATCGTGAACCCCGGCTTGCCCAGCGGAAGCGGCCCCGGGCCCGATCCGGCACGGCCCGCCGCCGGCGCATACTTCGGGTTCGCCAACTACGTCGACCTCCGCACCCGGGGCAAGCTGTCGGACGAGGTCGTCATGCGGGTGCGGGCGGCGCAGCCGGCCTTCTGGCGGGGGGCCGTCTTCGACACCTACCGCTCGAGCGCGTGGACCAGCTCGGGCGGCGAGCCGGCCCCGCTCCGGGGACTTCCCTTCAGCGTGCCCACCGAGCGAGGCCGCCGGGGGCCGAGCGTCGAGCTCGTGCAGACCTTCTACGTCGAGTCGGCGCAGCCCAACATCGTGTTCGCCGCCTACCATCCGAGAGAGGTCTGGTTTCCGGGCGGCCGCGTCGAGAGCGACGACTATCTCGCGCTGCGGACCGGTTTCACCCTCGAGGAGGGGCTCGTCTACAGCGTCGTCTCCGACCTTCCGACCCCGGCACGGCGCGAGCTCGAGGTGACGACGGAGGGAACCCCGCCCGAGATCCTCGCCCGGTACACGCAGCTCCCACCCGACCTTCCCGAGCGGGTGCGAGCCCTCTCCGCACAAGTGACGGCCGGCCGCTCCACCATTCTCGGGAAGGCGGAGGCCGTCCAGCATTGGCTTGCTGCCAATACCCGGTACCTGCTCGACATCCCGCGGCAGCCGCGCGGCAGCGATGCCGTCGACCATTTCCTCTTCGAGGACCGACGGGGGTACTGCGAGCAGATCGCGTCGTCGATGGCGGTGCTGCTTCGTGCTGCCGGCGTCCCGGCGCGCTTCGCCACCGGCTACGACGCCGGCCAGCGCAACCTCTTCTCCGGATACTTCGAGGTCCGCGGCTCCGACGCGCACTCCTGGGTCGAGGTGTTCTTCCCGGGGACGGGGTGGATGCAGTTCGACCCGACGCACGCCGTTCCCAGCGCCGAGCCCGCTCCCACCAGCGCCGCCCCCGGCTTCGATCTCCTCCGCGGAATATTCCGAGCGCTTGGGCGGCTGATCCCGGACGGGCTCCCGGCGACGATCGGCGCCGCCGTACGCCGGCTCCTGCAGTTCCTGGTCAATTCGGGCCCCATCGCCGCGGCGCTCCTCGCCGGCCTTGCGGCGGCCGGCGTCGCGGCACGGGCTCTGCTCCGCCGACTCGCGGCCAGGCGTCGGCGGGAGCGGCTCCTCCGGCCTCCACCGGCTACGGGCGGGGCCGCGGCAACCGAGGCGTTCCGCTTCGTCGAGCGGGCCGGCGCCGAGGCGGGGATTCCACGACCCCCATGGTCGACGCCGGGCGAGTACGCCCGGACACTCATGCGGAGGGCCAACCTTGACGGAGACCTGCTCGTCGTCGTCGGCGCGCTCGAGCGAGAGGTATACGGCGGCATGCCGCTGGGTGTCGAGGATGCCCGGAGCTGCGCCGACGCCGCCCGCCGTGTGGGTGTGGCCCTCGTCGAGCATGCTGCCGAAGCCCCTGCTGGGGCGATCGGCACGATCGTGGCGGGGAGGCGGAGCCGCAACGGAGAGCGCCGCACCGCGATGCGGTCCCGCCGCTAAGGGAGTGGTAGCTAACAATCCGCGCGATCATACCCTTCGTGATGTAGCCTCTTCCGGTGGAGGTCACGGAGGAGGCGCTGCGCCGAAAGCTCTCCGTCGTGATGCCCCATCTCGATGAACGAC
>JBOGWP010000091.1:0-45489 GCA_050693875.1 Actinomycetota bacterium | reverse complement strand
ATCGCGCTCGCGTTGCAGCAGGGAGTAGATGGAGGCTTCACCAACCAACTTCTCGCAGAACCAGCGGTTCCGATCGAGGATGTCGAGCTGGCGCTCCGCGGTGCCCAGGGTCATCGGCGCTCCTCCGTGGGAAGTGAATTACCTGAGTGTCATTCTCCCGGATGGAAAAGCCGATCGCGAGCACCTATTGAAAAGCACCAGGCTCCTAGGGGGGGTCTGTTGCGGAAAGTGAAGGGGTCCGCAGGCAGCAGAAAGGTTGTCGAGAACCCAGCGGAGCAAGCGTCCGGACTCGGCCGGCGTGCCGGCAGGCATGGTCTCGGTCGCGCACGGTCCGGCTCCTGGGAGTTTCGTGGGTGTGCGGATTCGACGTTCAACGCGTTCGCGGCGGGCGGGCACAAGCGAAGGTAGCCCTTCCTGCTCAGGGGCAGGGCGTGCCAGGATCGCGCCGCCAGACGAACAAGCTCTCCCCGTCAGCCAACCGATCCGGTCGGCGGGTCCCACCGCCAGCGCCTCGAGGCGCCCATCGTGCAAAATGTCGTCGATGGCGGCCTCCGGGCCGCCGACGTACGTCGAGCAGAGGTCGATCTCCGACGCGACGCACCAGGCCCGTTCCTCCGGCCACCACAGGTTGGGGCTCTGCCAGGTCGGGGGTCGGCAGAAGGCGGCCGCCGAGTGCATCGAGCCTCCGTAAAGAAGGAGCGACCGGCCGGGGATCCGGACGCGGGACGCCGGCAGTCTCGGCCCCGCGGCAGGCCGGCGAGCCTGACGAAGCCGGAGTCCCACGCGACCGCGACGGAGCAGGTCGGCAACGGCAGGCCGGCGAGCCTGACGAAGCCGCAGTCCCACGCGACCGCGACGGAGCAGGTCGGCAACGGCAGGCCCGCCCTGGAGCCAGCCGTAGCCGTCCCATAGGGCGAACCAGCACGACTGCGGTCGGCCGGTGTGGGAAGCAAGGATTTGAACGAGCGCATCCAGCTCGTCGCACTCCAGGGTGCCGACACTGGGTGACGCGATGGGGCGCGGGGGCGAGCTGCGCCCGAGGTCCTCGAACTGGGTATCCGGGAGCAGGCGAATGTCTGCCTCGCCGGCCATCTGTGCCCATCGCACCTTCACCCGCCGGCTCCCTTCCCTTTCCCATGCCGGATGGAGCAGTCGGGCGTACGCGGGAAAGCCTTCCGGCACCAGCGATCCGACGTCGAGGGCGAAGGGGTGCAGCCGATCGACGATCCAGCTCGCGGCGCTGACGTCGCCCGACCAATCCACCGCCGGCAGCGTTGCAGTCAGAGGGATCCTCCCGCTGGGTAATCGCGCACCCTTGTCCGATGATGCCAGCTCAGTCATCCCGGAGGTTGATCTCCCTGGCGGTCGTCCCCCCTGCTCTGCCTTGTTCGGCGTCCACCTTGAGGCAGGACGCTTTCCACAACCGCTGCCGACCCGCTCGTCCGTGCGAAATGCGGAGAACCTACAATGCTTTGGCATGCCCACGGTGTCGTTTCGCACGCTCGGCTGCCGCCTGAACCAGGCCGAGACCGACCAGATGGCCGAGCAGCTCAGTGCCGCCGGCTTCGATGTCGTGGGCGACGGCGACCCGGCGGACGTGGTGATCGTGAACAGCTGCACCGTAACGCAGGAGGCTACGCGCAGCTCGCGCCGGACCGCCGCCCGGGCCGGCCGGGATCACCCGGGGAGCCTCGTGGTGGTCGCCGGGTGCTACGCGGTCGCCGAGCGCGAGGAAGCCTCGGCCATCGAGGGCGTCGGCCTGGTCGTGTCGAACGACGACAAGGAGCGCATCGCCGGCATCGTGTCGGCACGGCTCGGAACGGCCGCCCGGCGGCCGCTGCTGCTGCAGATCGGACCCCGCCCGCCGCAGGCCGCGGCTCAGGGGTCGGGGCCAGAGCCCCGGCATGGGGCGCAGCCGCGTCAATCTCAAGGTGCAGACCGGCTGCGACGAGTGGTGCACGTTCTGCATCATCCCTTCCACCAGGGGCCCCCTGCGCTCCTACCCCTGCTCCGAGTTGCTGGCCCAGGCCCGCTCGAAGGTAGCCCAGGGGGCCCGCGAGCTCGTGCTGACCGGCGTGCACCTGGGGAAGTACGGGTGGGACGAGGGGCGGCCGGACGACGCGCTCCTCGAGCTGCTCGAGGGGCTGCTCGCCATCGACGGCCTAGCGCGGATCCGCCTCTCGTCGATCCTCGCTCGCCATGTGACGCCGCGTCTGGTCGATCTGATCGGCTCGGAGCCGCGCCTGTGCCGGTTCCTGCACATCCCGCTGCAGGCGGGCGACGACGAGGTGCTCGAACACATGCACCGGCCGTACCGCATCGTGGAATACGGGCGCACGATCGAGCTCGTCCGCACGCGTATCCCGGGCATCGCGCTCGCAACGGACGTGATCGTCGGTTTCCCGGGAGAGACCCCCGCCCAGTTCGAGCGGACGCTCGATGTCGTCCGGCGGGCAGGGTTTCTCAAGCTCCACGTGTTTCGCTACTCACCGCGGCCCGGGACGCCGAGTGCGGCGTGGGCGGGGCAGGTCCCCGAGGAGGAAAAGCGGCGCCGGTCGAAGGAGCTGATCGCCGTGGGCAACGAGCTGCGGCTCGCCGTGCACCAGAGGCAGCTCGGCCGGTCGCGGGAGGTGCTGGTCGAGGAGCGCTTCGACAACGGCGACCTCGTCGGGCATACCGACGACTTCGTCCGGGTCCGGTTCCCCGGATCGGTGTCGCTGGTCGACCGGCTGGCCCGGGTGCACATCGGCGAAGCGGGGCTCGAGTCGGTGCGGGGAAGCGGCGCGGCGGAGGTCGCCTGGGACGACGCCGATCCGAGGGATCTCCGGCTGACGGAACCTCCTGCGCGCCCGGCCTGACCGAAACGCGGCGGCTGGCCGAACCCCGCTGCTATCCTCGAGTCAGCCCATCGAAAGGGGGAATAGAACCGTCGAGGTGCAGGCAACGACCCAGGTCAAGATCGTCGTCCCGGGGGAGCACGAGATGGTCAGCCTCTTCGGCTCCCGAGACGAGCTTCTGAAGCTGATCGAGCAGGGCTTCGAGAGCTCGATCCACGTCCGGGGGAACGAGATCACCATCACCGGTCCGCCCGAAGAAGCCGAGCGCGTCGCCCACCTCTTCGAGGAGCTGATCGAGCTCCTCAGCCGCGGTCAGGTGCTCACCTCCGACGCCGTGGGCCGCTCGATCGACATGGTGAAGGGCGGCGTCCGTCCCTCCCTGGTGCTCTCCGATACCGTCCTCGTCACGCGCACCAAGTCGATCCGTGCGAAAACCGTCGGGCAGAAGCGCTATGTCGACGCCATCCGCGACGGCACCATCACCTTCTCGATCGGCCCCGCGGGGACCGGCAAGACCTATCTCGCGGTGGCGGCGGCGATCCACGCGCTGCAGCACAAGAGCGTGCAGCGCATCATCCTCACCCGCCCGGCTGTCGAGGCGGGGGAGCGGCTCGGCTTCCTGCCCGGCGACATCGCCGCCAAGGTCGACCCGTATCTGAAGCCGCTCTACGACGCGCTCTACGAGATGCTCGAGCCGGAGGCGTTCGCGCGAGCCACGGCCCGGGGGGAGATCGAGATCGCACCGCTGGCCTTCATGCGTGGACGGACGCTCAACAACTCCTTCGTCATCCTCGACGAGGCGCAGAACACCTCGCCCGAGCAGATGAAGATGTTCCTGACCCGCCTGGGGTTCAAGTCTCGGGCCGTCGTCACCGGCGACGTCACCCAGATCGATCTGCCCTCGGGCATGACCTCCGGCCTCCTCCTGGTGCAAGAGATCCTCGCCGGAATCGAGGGGATCTCGTTCTGCCGCCTCGACGCGAACGACGTCGTGCGACATAAGATCGTCCAGGACATCGTGGAGGCGTACCGACGGCACGCGGAGCGCGCCCGGCCGAGGGGCGAGAACGCGGTTGCCGGCACCGATGAGTGAGGACCCCGGCGATCATCGCACCGCGGCACCACGAGACGGCAGAGCCTCGCAGGTGAGTGTGGAGATCGTCAACCAGCAGTCGCTCCCCATGGACGAGCCCCGCATCGAGGAGGTCGCGAGGCGGACCGCCGAGGCCGAGGGAGCACTGGGCGAGCTGTCGATCCTGCTCGTCGACGCCGTCCGCATGGCGGAGCTGAACATCGAGTGGATGGGCGGCGAGGGCCCCACCGACGTGCTCGCATTCCCGGTTGACGGGCTGGTGACGGAGACGCCGGAGCATCCCGTGGTCATCGGCGAGGTCATCCTGTGCCCCCAGGTGGCCGACGATCAGGCTGCCGAGGAAGGGCTCGGCGACCTCGCCGCCGAGCTCGATCTGCTGGTGGCGCATGGGGTCTTGCATCTGCTCGGCCACGACCACGACACCGAGGAGGCTGCCGAGCGCATGCGCGTCCGTGAACGGGCGGTCACCGGACGGGCGGGAGCTCGGGCGTCGTGAGCGCGACGCAGGTCCGCCTGATCATCGGGGTCGCCGCGGTCGGTGTCTCCTTCCTCGCCTCGGCATGGGTCCATGCGATGAGCCGGTTGGGGGTCGCCCGGGCGCGTCGCCTCTCGGAGGGCGAGGAGGGGCGCGCGCGTCTGCTCCTCCGCATCGCCGAGAACCCCCGTCCCTACCTCGCCAGCGCTCTCCTCTTCATGCTCGGCGCCCGGATCACCGCCGTCGTCATGGTCGCCCAGATCCTGCAGGAGACCGGCATGGCCGCCGCCGCGGTCATCACGGTTGCCCTCATGACGTTCGTCCTGTTCGAGATCGCCGAGATCGCCCCGCGCTCATGGGTGCTCGAGCGCCCGGACCAGGTCATGCTCCTCTCGGCTCGCCCCGTCTACTGGCTGGGCACCGTGCTGCAGCCGGTCACCACGCTGCTGGTGTCGCTCAGCCGGCTGTTCCTGCTGATCCTCCCCGGCCGCGGGCTCCCGAAGAGCCCCCTCACCTCGGAGGAGGAGATCATGTCGATCCTCGAGGTCGCCGAGAGCGAGGAGGTCATCGAGACCGAGGAGCGCCAGATGATCCACTCGATCTTCGAGTTCGGCGACACCGTGGTCCGGGAGGTGATGACGCCGCGGCCGGACATGATCTGCGTGGACGGCAAGTCCACGGTCGAGGAGGTGCTCGACACCGCCCTCAAGCACGGTTTCTCCCGCATTCCGGTGATACGCGGTGACATCGACGACATCCTCGGCGTCGTGCACGTTCGCGACCTGGTCGAGCGCCTTCGCGGCGACGCGAACGAGAATGGAAAGGTGACCACGGTCATGCGGGAGGCGATGTTCGTCCCCGAGTCGAAGAAGGTGGCGGAGCTGCTGCGCGAGATGCAGCGCGCGAAGACGCAGATATCCATCGTGGTCGACGAGTACGGCGGGACCGCCGGCCTGGTCACGATGGAGGACCTCCTCGAGGAGATCGTCGGCGAGATCTCCGACGAGCACGACCGGGAGGAGCCGTTCGTGGAAAAGGTCGACGAGCACACGCTGCGGGTCAACGCACGGCTCGACATCGACGAGCTCAACGACCTGCTGGAGGTGCAGCTTCCCACGTCGGAGTGGGACTCCATCGGTGGCCTGGTTGGGGGGCTGCTCGGGCGCCTGCCCGTCGAGGGCGATCGCGTCCTCCAGGAGGACGTGGAGTTCGAAGTCGAGGCGATGAACGGGCGGCGCATCGAGAAGGTCCTGGTGCACCACCCGGCCTCCGCAGCCGGCTTGCCGGCCGAGTAGGCGTGGCCGAGTCCCTCGACCCGGCGGCAGCCGCCGGACGGGAAGGCTTCCACTCGGGGTTCGTCTCGATCGTCGGTCGTCCGAACGTGGGGAAGTCGACGCTCCTCAATCGGCTGGTCGGGGAGAAGATCTCGATCGTCTCAGCGAAGCCGCAGACGACCCGGCATGCCCTCCGCGGGATCCTCACCCTGCCCGAAGCACAGATCGTCTTCGTCGACACTCCCGGCCTGCACAAGCCGCGCAACCTCCTGGGGGAACGCCTGAACGCCACCGTGCGCCGGACCCTCCGAGAGGTCGATGCGGTCGTGTTCGTCCTCGATGCCTCCCAGCAGATCGGTGGTGGGGACGCCTTCCTCGCCCATGAGCTGGGCGGCACCTCGACGCCCGTGATCCCGGTGATCAACAAGGCCGATCTCGTCCTCCCGCCGCGGCTGCTCGATCAGATGGAGACCGCCGGCCGGCTCGGCCCCTTCCGCGAGGTCTTGACGACCTCGGCGGTCCGCGGGACCGGGCTCGACGACCTGACCCGGGCGCTTGTGGGACTGCTTCCGGAAGGGCCCCAGTACTATCCCGCGGGAACGCTGACCGACGAGCCCGAGGCCGTCCTCGTCGCCGAGATCGTGCGGGAGAAGGCGTTGGAGCTCACCCGCGAGGAGGTCCCACACTCGGTCGCAGTCGTCGTCGACGAGATGGAACGCCGTGAGGGGGCCGATCTGGTGGACGTCCACGCCCTGATCTACGTCGAGCGTGACTCGCAGAAGGCGATCCTGATCGGGCGGGGGGCCAGGATGCTGAAGGAGATCGGGACGCGGGCCCGCCGGGAGATCGAGGCGCTGCTCGGGAGCCGGGTCTTCCTGGACCTGCGGGTGCGGGTCCAGGCGCACTGGCAGCGGAGCGAGGCCCACCTGGAGCGGTTCGGATATTAGCGGCCGCTCAATGGTCACTTCTACGTTCTGTCCGCGCCGCGTAGCGATGTTCGCAACGCCGATGCGAAGCAAACGATTCCACTACCGAGTGAGGGCGGTGCGCACGGGTCGGGTCTAGAATCGCCGCGCCAGGCCGGGTCGCTCCAGGGAGGAGTCATGCCTCAGGGATCGGTGCGTGAGTACGACGTCAACACGAAGACGGGGAAGATCCTGAGCGACGACGGGGAGACCGAGTGGCAGATCGACCCGGACGCGATGGAGACCGGCATGTTCCGCTTCTTCCGCGTCGGTCAGCGGGTGACCTTCGACGTGATCGTCGAGGCCGGCGTGACCCGGGTCGTGAACCTGCGGATCGGGCTGGCGTAGCGGGCGTCACTGGCTGGGTTGGGTGCGGCCGGCCCCCGCGCTTCCGTTCCCGTTCGAGGGGTCGACCGTCGCCAGCCAGGTCACCGTCGATTCCCGGCCCTCCTCCCGGGTTTGCCGCACCTGAACGCCGACGTCGAGCGAGTGGTCCGGCGGCCCGAAGAACACGCCGCGTAGGGGAGCGACGTCGTCGTAGTCGCGCCCGTGGCCGATCTTGACGTGTCGCGGGCCGATGGTCTGCCCGGTGACCGAGTCGATCGGCCACCAGCCCCCCCCGGGCAGCGCGATCTCCGACCACGCATGCGTCTCCACCTCGATGGGCTCGTCGCTCTCGGCGTCATCTTCGGTTTCGTCTGCGGCAAACAGATAGCCGGAGACGTACCGGGCGGGGATCCCGATCGAGCGGCACAGGGCGATCACCACGTGGGCGAAGTCCTGACAGACACCGGCACCCCGCTCCAGGATCTCGGTGACCTCCACGCCGACATAAGTCGACCCCTTCACGTAGGAGACCCGCTCCCGGACGAACTCGTGGAGCGCGCGCACCACCGAGAGCGCGTCGTCGCCGGCGGCCTCGGCGCGCCGGCGGGCTTCCGTCGGCACCGTCGATTCCCAGTCGGTGTGGGGCGACGGCTCGAGATATTCGAAGTGGTCCTCGCGGAACGCCCGGTCGACCAGACGATCGAACGAGACGGAGGTGGGCGGCGTTGCCGGGGCGGTCTCGACCGAGGCCTGAGCGTGCACCCGCAGAGAGGGATGTGCCTGGCGGACTCCGAAGGCGTCCACCCGAGTCCCCCAGTAGTCGGTGAAGGAGAAGATCCGCGCCGCCGGGTCGACGGTTACCTGATACGAGTGGACCTTCTGCCGAGGATCAGAGGCGGGGCAGGCGCGCAGCTCGTTGTGCGACTCCGAGACGTTCTGCTCGTAGCGGAAGTGGGCGAGGTAGCGAATGTCGAGGAGCAAGGCTTCCCACCCTAGGCGACGGCGCCGTCCGCCGTCAGGTACAGGGCTGCTGCGCCGTCCGCCGTCGCGTACTCGGCTTCGGCGAGGCTCACCTGTTTGCCGGCCGTCAGGACCCCCTGGAAGGGACCCCGGAACGACCCCGACGTCGGGGCCACCGCGGCGTAGTCGGATCCGGCCGCGATCGTGATGTACCCGAACCTCGCGGCGCGGTTGTGGGTGGGGTCGAAGGCCCACGCAACCGCCCGGCCGGCGATGCCGGGGGAGGGCAGGATCACCTCGACCCAGGCATGCGTGCCGCCCTCTCCGAGCAGGTGCCCCGAGACGTAGCGGGCGGAGAGGCCGCAGAGGCGGCAGAGGGCCAGCATCACGTGGGCCAGGTCCTGGCAGACACCCCGGCGCAGAGCGAAGGCCTCGGCGGCGGTCGTGGCGACGTCGGTCGCCCCGTGCTCGTAGCGCATCGTCCGGTACACGTACGCGTTGATCCTCCGGACGAGGGGGAGCCCTTCGGGCCCCTGGTGCCGAAGGAACGCCGCGGCGTCGGCAAGGCGCGCGTCCGGCGCGGTGAGCACGGTGGGTTCCCGGTGCCGGGGGTCGCCGAGCGCCTCGGCCGGCAGCTGCGGGCAGGTGCCTCTTCTTCGCTCCACGAAGATGGAGGCCTTGAAGTCGATCGCTTTCTCGACCATCGGGGCACGCACCTCGAGCACCTCGTTCCCGAACCCGTCGCGCCCCCTCGAGACGCGTACGGGGGCGCCGGATATCTCGACCTTGTCGGCGATGCGGCGCTGGTCGCCATGACGTTCCGGAGGGAGGATCACGAGCCGATGAGCGAGGTCGAAGATCGGTTCCTGGTACTCGTAGCGGAACCGCTGCTCGATGACGAAGATGCTTCGGTGTACCCGAGGCCAGTCCATGCACTCGTGATCGAGGCGTGGATTGGTCGGGGCCACCGTGCCGGCAAGAGTGTTGGGGGTAAGGTGCAGATCGGCGCCCATCGTCATACCCGGCGCTCCAATCCTCCCGTTGACGACTCGGAGCTTTCGGGGGCCGGACGCTGCGATCCGTGCTTGCCCTGCTCGACCTCATCGGCCCAGACGACCATCTCCTTGAGCTGAGCCCCGCCGTAGGTGGTCACCATGGCCACGTCGAGGGCATCGCGTCCCCGCCCGATGGGGATGCGCCCCGTTCGTGGGGTGTTGTAGCGGGCGTCGAACGTCCACCAGCGCCCACCCAGGAACGCGTCGAACCAGGCACAGAAGTCCATGGGCTCTGGGGCAGGGGGGACCCCGATGTCGGGCAGATAGCCGAACACGTAGCGGGCCGGGATGTTGAGCGCCCGGCAGAACGTGATGGAGAGATGGGCGAAGTCCCGGCACACGCCGATGCGGCGCTCGAAGACATCGATCGCGGTGGTGAGGGAGGTGCTTGCCCCCATTTCGAACCGGATGTTCTCGTGGACCCAGTCACACACGGCCTGGACCCGCGCCCACCCCATGTCGGTGGCGCCGAACAACTCCCAGGCGGCATCGGACAACGCGTCGGATAGGCAGTACCGGCTGGGCAACGTGAACGCCAGCGTGTCGTCGGGCAGGTCGTCGATCGGGACCTGGGCCGCTCCGGGCTCATGATCGTCCGAGGCCGGCGGGACGTCGACGAGGGCGTCGTACGTGAGCGCGAGGTCGTCGCCTGGCATCGTGAGCCGGCGGCATCGATTGCCGTAGACGTCCCGGAAGTCCCGAACGTCGAGCGTGGGGTCGGTCTTCCACGCTTCGCGGACGAGACGCACCTCGCCGTCCCGCCGGGGCTGCACCTGGACGACCGAGTGGACGGGAGCGTCGGTGCTGAACCGAAAGTCGCATCCGACTCTCACCCGGCGCGCGGTCATGCGGTCACCAGATGGTACAGGTCGCGGTCCTCGTCACGGCGGAAGAACTCGGCGGCAATCGCGTCCGAGAGCTTCCAGATTCCCTGGAGTATGTGCTCGAGGAAGCCGTGAAGGTCGGATTGCAGCACCTCGCGCACGTCGCGGAATTCGAGCTCCGCCCGCAGCCGGCCAATGATGCGCTGCGGCCTTGGGGCGACCCCCGGAGGAGCAACACGCATCAACTGTGCCTCGGCGGCGTGGAGGAGGAACAGTACGCTGCGCGGGAACGTCGGACACAGGAGGAGGAACTCCAGGACGAGGGCCGGGTCGAAGTGGCCCTGGGCGTACAGCCGGTACGCCTCGAGCCCGGATGCCGACCGAAGGAGCGCCACCCAGCGATGGAATGCGGGCGCGCCATCGGTCCCGGCGGGTCTTCGGTACCGGACGTTGAGGATGCGGCAGGTCATCTCGGCTCGTTCGAGCATCCAGCCGAGGTTGAAGAACCGCCATCCGTCGTCGTGCAGCATGGTGTGCTCTGCGACACCGGCAAGCGTCTGGCAGCGAAGCTTGACCATCCGGTAGAGGTCGTACGGCTGGCCCTCGAGGTCGGCTCGAAGATCCCGGCTTCGCAGGTCGAGGTACAGCCCGTTGATCCCCTCCCACAGCTCCGTGGAGACCCGCTCGCGCACGCTCCGGACGTTCTCGCGGGCGCGGGCGATCGAGCAGACGATGGAACCGGGGTTCTCGGGGTCGAGCATGAGGAACCCGGTCACCGCCGCGGCGCTTGCCTCCGAGTCCGGCCGGCGAAACGCCCGGTCGGAGTTGAGGACCTCGAGCAGCTCCCACCAGGGATCGGGTGGCGCGTCGGCGCGGGCCTCGAGCACGGCGTGATAGGTGACGTCCAGCATGCGCGCGGTGTCCTCGGCCCGCTCGATGTAGCGGCCCGCCCAGAAGAGCTCCTCGGCCTGGCTGGAGAGCATGCCTATCTCCTGCCCGCCGGCTCGGCCGCACGTTCGGGAACCTCGGAGGGGGCGTCGTCCGCCCCCGCGCCCGCGGCGGGGGCCGCGAGCACCCAGGTGTCCTTCGACCCGCCGCCCTGCGAGGAGTTGACGACGAGGCTGCCGCGCTGGAGCGCGACCCGCGTGAGCCCCCCGGGAACGACGTGGATCGAATCGCCGGAGACGACGAAGGGCCGAAGGTCGATGTGTCGTCCCTCGAGATGGTCGCCGACGAGGGTGGGGTGGCGCGAGAGCCGGACGATCTCCTGGGCGATGTACCAACGAGGGTGGGCCTCGATGTTCTTGCGGAACTCCTCGAGGTCGCGTTCGGCTGCCTCGGGCCCCACGAGCATGCCGTGGCCCCCCGCGCCGTCCACGGGCTTGACGATGAGGCGATCCAGGCGCTCGAGGACGTGGGCGCGCTGGTCGGGCTCCCAGAGAAGGTAGGTCGGCACGTTCGGGAGGATCGGCTCGGCCCCCAGGTAGTAGCGAATCATCTCGGGGACGAAGGGATAGACGGCCTTGTCGTCGGCGAGACCATTCCCCACCGGATTGGCGACGGCGACGCTGCCGGCCCGGGCCGCGGTCATGAGGCCCGGCACCCCGAGCAGGGAGTCGCGCCGGAACGCCACCGGATCGAGGAAGGCGTCGCTGACCCGGCTGTAGACGACGTCGACGCGAACCGGCCCTCGCGTGGTCCTCGCGAACAGCTCGTGCCCGTCCACCGCGAGGTCGCGGCCCTCCACCAGCTCGATGCCCATCTGCCGGGCGAGGAAGGCGTGCTCGAAATACGCCGCGTTGTGGATGCCGGGGGTCAGGACGACGACCGTCGGGCTGGCGGTCCCGGAAGGCGCCACCGTCTGGAGTGCGGAGTGGAGCAGCGCGGGGTATTGGCTGACCGGCTGCACGCGCTGGTGGCCGAACAGCTTGGGGAGCAGCCGGGTCATCGCCACCCGGTTCTCGATGACGTACGAGATTCCGCTCGGTACCCGCAGGTTGTCCTCGAGCACCAGGAAGCTCCCCTGGGCGTCCCGGACGAGGTCGATTCCGGCGACGACACACCGGGTTCCATGGGGCACCGGGATCCCGACCGCTTGCCGCACGAAGCCCCGGCTGGTCTTGACGAGCCAGGCGGGAACGATCCCGTCCCGAACGATCGCCCCGTCTCCGGTGTAGATGTCCTCGAGGAACTGGTTCAGCGCCGAGATGCGCTGGACGAGTCCCTGCTCGATGTGCCGCCAGTCGGAGAACGGGATGATGCGCGGCACGAGGTCCATCGGGAAGGTGCGCTCAAGGCCTTCGGCGTCGCCCGAGAGCGAGAAGGTGATGCCTTGAGTCCGGAACGCGGCGTCTCGCATGCTCGCCCGCTGGACGAGCGCATCGGGGGAGAGGTCCTCGAGCCAGGAGGTAATCGAGCGGTAGTGCGGACGGATCGAGCCGTCGTCCGCAAACACTTCGTCGTACCAGCCTTCGTGGCTGTATCCGGCGAGGAGTGCCATGCAGAACACGCTAGGGTCGGCGTGTTTCCGTCGTGTGAACGACAGATGAAAGCTTCATGGCTCGCCCTGTCCCATTTCTGGCTGGCCAGCCGTCGACCGGACGGAGGCATGGAGCGTCTTCTTCGATCGCTGCGCAGCCTCGGCCGGGACCCGCGCGGACCGAACCGGCAGCTCGGAGGGAGGCCCGCGCGGAGCGGCGCGGCGGGCCCGAGCGAGTTAGGGCGTGCCGCCGGTGAGCTGGGCGAATCCCTCCTGGTTCTTCCCGGCAATCTGGGTGAAGTCGCCACCGACCGCGACACTGGCGGGGTCGAGGCCGAGCGCCCACACCCCCAGGGGCGAGTTCGCTCCCGGGTTCCAGCTCGTCAGCGACCCGTCGGAGAGGTTGAGCGCACACAGCTTCTTGCGGTCGACGCCGGCAGCCTTCGCGAAATGGCCCCCGACGAGGGCGCTCGACGAGGCCACGAGCGCCTGCACGTTTCCGTCCGTGGCGACGTTCCAGCGCAGGCTGTCCGACCCGAGAGACGTGATGAAGCCGCCCTTGCCGGCACCGGCGAGATAGTGGTGGGGACGAGCCCGTGACGGCGATCGCCAGGACGAGCCTGGCCCGAGGTTTCCAGGGCAACAGCGTGGCGTCGTCCACGGACAGCTCGGCTGCGTTGCGCGGCGAGACGGCCTGGACGGCGTCGAACTTCCCTCCCACGAGCAGCCCGCTTCCGTCAGTGGTCAGGGTGAGCGCGGCCACGTAGGGATTGGCGGTCGAGTGGGTCACCGGGGCGTCCCAAGGCAGCACGTCGCCGGTCGAGGCGTCGATCGCCCCCAGCTTGTTCCGGGGTATGGCGTTGATGTTCGTGAAGTAGCCGCCGATGAACACCTTGCCCGCCGCAACTGAGATCGCCTTCACCCGGCCCCCTCCCGCATCCGGGGCCCACCGCGTCGGCGATGTGCCCGCGCCGTCGACCGCGGCGATGTGGCGGCGGGTCTGGCCGCCGACCACGACGAAGTCTCCGCCGAGGTAGATCGTGTTGCCATCAGCGGATGCCGCAAGGGCGAGCACGGCGGCGTCGGTGCCGGGGTTCCACGGCAGGATGCTCCCGTTCGACGCGTTGATTGCGGCGGCGTTGGCGCGGGGAACCGCGGTCCCCCTCCCGCCGGAGTCAGCGCGGTGAAGCTGCCGCCGATGTAGACGGTGCCGCCGACATAGCCGCCGACATAGAGGATCGCGTTGACCCCGGCCGTTGGTCCGCGGGCTGTCGGCGACGGTGGTGCCCGCGAGGGCGAAGGCGCTCGCGGGAACGGCAAGCATCACCGCAGGCCGAGCATCGCAATCGTCCCGCGGGCAGATCGGCACCGATGCGAGCGCCGGTGCTGCATGTGCGTCTCCCTCTTTCGTGAATGAGGGCCGCTTCCGGGCCCTCATGCGTCTTCCTCCCTTTGTGGCTCCTTTGAAGCTGCGGGAGTGGAGATCGGCATAGTCAAACAGGCGATCTTCCACATGGAAGCGGCGGGGAATGGCGTCGGGTCGGGGCAATTCCGAAAAGTTCGCCCCCTTCAGGGGGTCGTGCGAGCCCCCTTCAGACGCGCACGCAGATTTCCGTAGGAATGGGTCAGCTCGCTCCTATAGTCGCTTTATGCTCTACAAGGACCAGGCGATCGTGCTCCGGACGATGCGCCTCGGCGAGGCCGACCGCATCGTCACCCTCGTCGGGCGTGCCGGGGGGAAGATTCGCGCAGTCGCCAAGGGCATCCGCAAGACCAAGAGCCGCTTCGGCGGTCGGCTCGAGCCGTTCGGGCACGTGGCCGTGGTGCTGTGGCGAGGGCGGGGGAGCCTCGACACGATCACCCAGGTCGATCTGCTGGACCCGCACCGGGCGCTTCGGGAGGATCTCGACCGATTCACCCTCGGCGAGGTGATGCTCGAGGCGGTGGATCGCGTCGTCCAGGAGCGCGAGCGCCCGCAAGGGATCTTCACGCTGCTTCTCGACGGGCTCCATGGGCTGTCGCGGGCTCCGTCTGGCCACTCGAGCCCGGCGGGACTGGTCCTCGCCGCGTTTCTGCTCCGGCTGTCCGGCCTCGCCGGGTTCGCTCCCTCGCTGGAGGAGTGCGCCGAGTGCGGGGCCGCGGCGCCATGGTTCTCGCCGGGACAAGGTGGGGCGGTCTGCCCGCGCTGCCGCAGCGGGGACGCCGAGGAGGTCGGGACGGGGGTGTTCGAGCTGATGAGCGACCTGGTGCGGGAGGGTGCCTGGATGCGGACCGATCGCGAGGTGGCCGCGACCGCCCTCCGCCTGTCAAGGTTCTACACCGAGTACCACCTGGAACGCCGACTCAAGGCCGCGTCAGCCGCCGATGCGTTGCTTCCCGCGCACCAGGCGTAGCCCAGGCGAATCCCTCCGGCGCACCCGGCAGTCCCGAGGTCCTGTGCAGCGAGGACGGCAACCAGAGGTCCGCGGCACCGGCACAAACCTGCGGCTCCCGGATCGAACCTCCGCGTGCTCGGGCGGGCGGGAGGCAGCGTGCCCGCCTTGGGATCCAAGCGTGCCGAGTCCTGGGCAGGACAGGCCTAGCGGGTCGCTTCGCTTCCCGGTACGGGCCAGAGAGGCAAGGGGCGGCCTCCGGCCGCGGTCCTCAATGTCGGCCCGCCTCGCCTCGCTCGGCGAGCCGGGCCTCCGGCGGCGGCGTTCAATGCCGGCAGGGCGTCGCTTCGCTCGGTGCCTGCCGGGCCCCGCTTGGGTGCGCCCCTGGTGGGCTCTCGTCCCCCCCAAAACTTGACTCATTCGCACGAACTTCGGCACCTCAAGCTGGGGCACCTCAAGCTGGGGCACCTCAAGCTGGGCTAGCAGCGCCCGATCGTCGAGGGAAAGAGGACGGCTTTCCCAAAACATCTATATGTCCCCAACACTCACATAACTCGGTGGCCGGGGCTAGAGTGAGCAACCCAACCTCATGAGAATCGCCATCGCGGGAAAAGGCGGAGCGGGGAAGACGGCCACGGCCGTCCCTTTTGCTCGCGCGCCCATCGACCAGGGGAGGCCCGTCACGATCATCGATTGCGATCCCCACCGAGGCGCCACCCTCTCGCTGGCAGTCGCGGGTCGGTGGGAGCGGCGGGGTCGCGCGGATCGAGTGGCGGGGCCGGAGCGTGCGATGCTCGAGTGGCTCGATCACGAGACGACCGTGCTCGAGCCTCGGCTCCTCGAGGGAGGCGGTGGCGAGGAGCGAGACGTCATCGCGGATCTGCCCGCCGGGACACCCCCCGTGCTCCATGCGCTGGCGGCGGCGGGATATGCCGTCCTCGTCGCGGTCGAGCCTTCTCCCGCATCGGCGATGGCGGCCCGCACCATCTTTTGCATCTCAGCAAGCACGACGTACCGGCCGGGCTCGTCGTCACCAAGGCACGCACCTCACACGATGTCGGACGGGTCCCTCGAGAACTCGCCCCCCTTCTTCTCGGGGATTTGCCCTTCGACCACGGTGTGCGGCGCGCTGAGCGGCGGGGATCCATCCTCGAGATCCCCGCCGCCAGCCCGGCCCTCGGTGCCGCCCGGCACCTCCTCCCTCGTCTTGAGCGCCTCTCCGATCGAGGCCGAGTCGAGGCCGCGACCCTCGCTTGATGCGGATCGTCGTCTCGGGAAAGGGCGGCTCCGGCAAGACGACGATTGCCGGCCTGCTCGCCCGGCTCATCGCTCGAGCCGCGGATGCGGGCCAGGATCGCCCGGTGATCGCACTCGATCTCGATCCGACCCCCACGCTCGGGCTCGTGCTCGGGATCGGCCCTGAGGCGACCGCCCGCCTCGCGGCGCCGGGCCGCGCGGGCGAATCGTTTGCCGCTCCCCGGTGGGTTCAGGCGCCGGACGGCGTGCTACTGCTCGTTCCCGCAGACTCGTCGATGCTCCACCCCGCGGGCACCCACGAGGGATTCGCTGGGTTTGGGAGGTCACCCCACAGCTGGATGGTTGTGAACCTCCCAGTTGCTGCGGTCGCAGGGGATCCTCCGGCCGCAGGGGACCTGTTTCTGATCGTGGCCGAGCCTACGAGCGCTTCGCTCGCGGTCGGGCGCGGTCTCGCCGCACGCGCCGGAGCGTCCGAGGTGGTCATCGTGGCGAATCGCGTCGAGGGCCCCGAGGACGTCCGTGAGGTCAGACGGAGCTTCTCCGGATACGAGATCGTTCAGGTCCCCGATGACGACTCGATCGACGAGGCGAGTCGTCACGGGATCTCGCCGCTCGAGCTCGACTCCCGATCGTCGGCGGTCCGCTCGGTTGAAACGCTGGCTCGCCGGTTCGCCCCTCATCCTGCGTTGCTGCGGGGGGCGTGACGCCTCCGGGCAGATGACATACGCTCCCGGCGTGCAGCGTTCGGACCGAGAGAAAACCCGGGCGGGCAGCCGCCGCGTACCGTTGCTGCTCCTGGTCCTGGCGACCTGGGGTTCCCTCGCCCCGTACGTCGCGACCGCGCTCGGGCTGATCGTCGTGGTCCGGCCGATCGTCGAGGTGGTCGACCACGTCATCCCCGGCGTGATCTTGCTGGCAATCGCCGCGGCGGCGCTGGCGACCCGGAGGTTCCCCCTGGTCGCGGCGCTCGCGGCCGCCCTCGCATCGCTCTGGATGACCGCGACCCATGTCCCCCTTGTCGTCCAGGGCGCACGCGGGGGGGTTTCCATGGCGGCGGCGTTGTTCCACTCGATTCCGGGAATGGCCGCGCTGGTCGTCTCGGTGGTGGCGGTCGTGCTGGCGTGGGACGCAGACGAACGGGGAGCGGACGTCTCGCCGCCGGCACCCTGACTGGGCTCGGGAAGAACGCACAGCCTGGCGGCCCGAGAAGGCTCCCGGGCCGCCCGGCGTCTCGATGCTGCTGGCGCTATTGGGCGCTGAGCTCCGAAAGGCGGCGCTCGATCGCTTCGCGAAGGTTGGTCAGCTCGTGGATCTCCTCCTCCCTGCCCTTGGGCTCGGCCGCGCAACAGGCGCAACCGCAACCGCAGGACTCGGTGGCGTTGGTCACGAGCGTCATCTCGCCGCAACCGCACGAACAACCGGCCATGGCTTTCACCTCCTCATCTACGCCTATTCGTGATTTTCTCCGGGCGGGTCAGGGCCTCGACGGCAATGAGGTCGCCGCTGCAGTGCCACTGACGCCCGTCGGGCCCGGGTCCTGCCCCGTGCCAATCCTCGACCATGCGAGTGAGTTCGGACCGAAGAGCATTGAGCCGGGCAAGCTCCTGGTCGACCTCACCGATCCGCTTGGTGAGGAGATCCTGCGTGTGGCCACACGGGCACATTCCCCGATCTCGGATGTCGAGCAGCTCACGGATCTCGTCCAACCGCAGGCCGAAGCGCTGTGCCCCCTTGATGAATCGGAGCCGCTCGGTTGCCGACCCGTCGTACAGTCGATACCCGGACGGCGTCCTCGAGGGCGACGGCAGCAGGCCGATCCGCTCGTAGTAACGGACGGTGTCGGCGCTGAGCCCCACCTGCGAGGCGACGTTCGATACCGTGAGTCCTTCCATCAAGGTCAGTGTAACCTTTGAGCCAACTCCAAGGTCAAGCGAAGCAAGCAAGAAACAGGGATCGCGAGGTCGCATGAAAATTGCGCTGGTCGGCAAGGGTGGTGCCGGCAAGTCGGCGGTCGGGGGGACGCTGTGCCGGGTGCTCGCTCGGTCCGGGCACGACGTCCTGGCCCTCGATGCCGACAATGTGCCGGGCCTGGCCTTCACGCTTGGTGTCGACCCCGGTGATGAATGGCTGCTCTCGGAGGCGGCCTCCTTCGTGCAGGGCGAGGGATGGAAGCTGCTGGTCGAGCCTGGCGAGGCAGTCGAGCGGTACGCGGTGCGGGGACCGGACGGGATTCGCTTCCTGCAGTTCGGAAAGATCACCGGCCAGCTCACCCGGAAGCAGCAGGCCTCGTCGGCGGCGTTGCTCCAGATCGCTCGTCGTCTCGACGACGAGCGGTTGACCGTCGTCATCGACCTGGCCGCCGGCACGCGTCAGTCGTATTTCGGGTGGACCGGCATCGCTCGCAGCATCCTGGTGATCGTCGAGCCCTCGGCAAAGTCGGTCCTGACCGCGAGGCGGCTGGTGCGACTGGGCCGGGAACGCCCCGAGCTCCGCCTGCTCGGCGTGGCGAACAAGATTGACACCGACGCACAGCGGCGATTCGTCGGCGGGGAGCTCGAGCGCATCGGGATCCCGTTGTGGGCGGAGGTGCCGGTGGATCCGATCTTCGCCGCGGCCGAACGCACAGGGATGTCGCCGATCGACATCGATCCGGCCTCGCCCGCGGTGCGAGCCGTCGAGAGCATCGCCGAGCGCCTGGCCGCCGAGACGGCTCGGACCTGAGCCACGGGCAACAGGCGCCGGAGAGGCGAAGCGATACGCTAGGAAGAGCGACCAAGGAGGGACATCGTGAAGATCGCCATCGCCGGCAAGGGGGGCTCCGGCAAGACCACGATCGCCGGAGTGCTCGCGCGGACGCTCGCTCGGGAGGGCCACGAGGTGCTGGCCGTCGATGCGGACACGAACCCCAACCTCGGCATCTCGCTCGGGATCGGCCCCGATGCCACCTTCGAGCTCGTCGCCGCCCGCGAGGCGCTCGACGAGGAGCCCGAGACGGCGCAGCACGCCACCACGATCGAGGAGGTGATCGACCGCTTCGGCGCCGACGCCCCCGACGGGGTCCGCCTGGTCCAGGTCTCGAAGGTGGACCATCCCAGCTCCGGCTGCCCCTGATGCGGGCTCTCGCCCGGGCAGTTGCTCGGGGAGCTGGAGATGAAGAAGAACCGCGTCGTGATCGCCGACTTCGAGGCGGGCGTCGGAACGATGCTGCGAGCCAACGCCGAGCAGGTCGACGTCGCGGTCATCGTGGTGGAGCCGTACATGAAGTCGATCGAGGCGGCCCGCCGTCTGCTCGAGATTGCGTCGGCGAACGGCATCTCGCGGCGGGTGATCGTCGCGAACAAGGTGCGGGACGAGGAGGACCTGGCGCTGATCCGGACCGTTCTGGGCGGGGCCAAGCCGGACCTGGTCATCCCGGCCGACGACGAGATCGCCGCCGCCGACCTCTATGCCGAGGCGCCGCTCGACCGCAACCCGGATTCGCCGGGAGTGACCGCCATCCGGGCCCTGGCCGGACGGATCTCCGGGCGCGCCGAGTCTGCGCCCATCGGCTGACACACCCAAGGAGTCGGGCTTAGATCGCCGCGCCGACCTCTGCGGGGCGCTGGGCCTCGCGGGCTCCGCGTTCGGCCTCCTCGGCCACCGAGCGGGGATCACCACGCGTCGCGAGCGGGTTCAGGAAGTCGTTGAGGGCGTCGCCGAGCAGGTTGAGCCCCAGGACGGCAAGCACGATCGTGACAGCAGGAAAAATCGCCATCCACCACGCCGCCCGGAGGAATCGTTGGCCGTTGCTGGCCAGATAGCCCCAGCTCATCGCGCGGGGATCGCCGAGGCCGATGAACCCTAGCTAGGGCCGCCTCGAGCAGGATCACGGTGGCGGCGGTGAGCGAGATCACCACCACCGCCGTGGGGGCGGCGTTCGGGAGCACGTCGCGCAGGAGGATCCGGCGGTCCGAGGCGCCCAGCAAGCGGGCGGCCTCGACGTACTCCTGCTGCTTCAGGGAGAGCACCTGCGCCCGCACCACGCGGGCCAGCATCGGCCATGAGCTGAGCCCGAGGAGCAGGATGAGCCGGTCGAGGCCGGGACCGAAGAGTGCGACCACCACCACCGCCAGGAAGAAGCGCGGAACGGTCTGCACGGCCTCCGTCGCACGCATCAGGAGGTCGTCGACGAGGCCTCCTCGAAAACCCGAGATGGCACCGACGGCGACGCCGATCATCGAGGAGATCGCGACCACCGCGACCACCACCAGCCGCGTGGTCCGGGCCCCGTCGCCACACGGGCGAGCACGTCGCGTCCAAGGTCGTCCGTCCCCATCGGGTGTGCGAGTGAGGGCGTCTGCAGTGTGGGTCCCACCGACTCGAACGGGCGCCGCCGGGCACGATCGTTAGTGCCAGCAGCGCGGTCGTCAGCACCAGCAGCACCAACGATAGGCCGACCACCGCCCCCGGCACCCGCAACAACCGCTTGAGGCGGAGGCGCCGGGGAGGGGAGAGGCGTTCGATCCGCCGCATCACTCAGCCCAGCCTGACGCGCGGGTCGACCCGCGCATAGAGGAGGTCGGTGAGGAAGCTGGCGACGACGACGCTAAAGGCGACCAGCAGCAGGATGCCCAGCAGGATCGGGTAGTCGCGGGTCTGCGTCGACGCCAGGAGCAGGCGGCCCAGCCCGGGCCAGGCGAAGACGATCTCGACCAGCACCGCCCCGGAGAAGAGAAATCCCAGCCGGCTTCCGACGATCGTCACCACGGGCAGCAGCGCGTTGGGAAGCGCGTGACGCCCGAGGGCGGCGCCGTCGCTCAACCCCTTCGCCCTCGCCGTCCGAACGTAATCGCGTCCAAGCGCCTCGAGCAGACCGGTGCGCGTCAGGCGGGAGGTCAAACGCAAGCTCCTGCGAGGCGATCACCAACGCCGGCAGGACGAGGTGGTGGGCGACGTCGAGCACGCGCGCCAGGCCGGTGGTCACATGCCGTGCGTCGGTCATTCCCTGGAGCGAGAACAGACCCGCATAGAACGCCAGGCCGTGCACAGCGATCTGGGCCAGCCAGAACGATGGCGTGGCGTAGCCGACCAGGGAGGTGACCCCCACCCATCGCCAGGTCGAACCGCCCGAAGGGACGCCGCGCGGCGAGGGCGCCCAGGATCACGCCCGCGATGGTCGAGACCACGAGCGCGCTCACCATCAGCAGGAGCGTGGCGGGGAGACGCTCGAGGATGACCTCCGCCACGGGCCGGCCGTGGATGAACGATCTCCCAAGGTCGCCCCGCAGCACGTTGCCCGCATAGGTCGCGAACTGGCTGAGCAGCGGCCGGTCCAGCCCGAACTTATGCCGCAGCCCTCCGAGCGAGAGCGAGGAGATCAGGCTGCTGCACTCCCCCGGCGGCGAGGAACGGTCCGTAAGGACCGGACCCGGTCGGAACAGGAGTAGGGGGGCCGGGGGGCGGCAGCTAGCAGATACGGGGTAGGGGGTCGCCGACCAGCAGGTCGATCATCCGGTGGCCCCCGAACCCGGTCTTGCCCAGGACGCGGCCGGGCGGCTCGGCCCGCACCTCTCCGATGATTGCCGCGGGCTCGCATCCGGGCAGCTCCCGGATCGCCTGGAGCGCGGCCTCGGCGACGTCGGGGGCGACAACGGCCAGGAGCTTCCCTTCGTTGGCGACGTAGAGCGGATCGATACCGAGGATCTCCGACGCTCCGTGGACCTCGGGGCGAACCGGCACTCGCTCCTCGGCGATCACGACGCCCACATCAGCCTCGAGGGCGATCTCGTTCAGGACCGTCGCCACCCCGCCCCGGGTCGGGTCGCGCATGCACCGGAGACCCTCGCCGGCCACCCGGATGAGCATCTCGGCGATCGGCCATACAGGCGCAGTGTCGCTCTCGATCTCCGCGTCCAGCTCGAGCTCGCCGCGGGCCAGCATGATCGCCACCCCATGGTCTCCGATGTAGCCCGAGGCGATGACCTTGTCGCCGGGACGGCACAGCGAGGTGTCGAGCGGCTGGGACGTCACGACCACGCCGATCCCCGTGGTGTTCACGTACATCTGGTCGCACTTCCCGCGCTCGACCACCTTGGTGTCGCCCGCAACGATGTCGATGCCGGCTCGCTCGGAGGCGGCCGCCATCGCGTTGGCCTCACGCTTGACCACCTCGCCGGGCAGGCCCTCCTCCAGGATGAAGGCGGAGGACATCGCCAGGGGTTTCGCCCCCGAGACCGAAAGGTCGTTGACCGTGCCGTTTACAGCGAGCTCGCCGATCGTCCCCCCCGGGAACGCGATGGGCCTCACCACGAACGAGTCCGTGGTGAAGGCAAGGCGGATCCCGTCGAGCTGGATGATGGCGGCGTCGGCCAGGCGGGCGAGCAAGGCGTTGTGGAACCTCGGGACGAAGATCCCCTCCACGAGCTGGCGAGAGGCCTTGCCGCCGGCGCCGTGTGCCATCGTGATCTGCTCGTCCATGAACTTCGGACGACGCTTGCGGTCGCGCTCGATCCGTTCGAGGACCTGCTCCTCGACCGACCTCCCGCCGTGCGGATCGGCGCCGTGCGCCTCGTGCTCCTGCCGGTCGAGCGGATGCGCGACCTGCCGCCCGGCCTGGTCCTCGGGGAGGGCTGCCACGGAGAGACTCCTGCTCGGTTTGTCCCGGCCTAGACCTCGAGCTTCACCCGCTCGCGGGCGAACCGGCCGTAGTTGTAGTAAGCCGCGCAGGCACCCTCGGGTGAAACCATGCAGGTGCCGATCGGAGTCTCGGGCGTGCATGCCGTGCCGAAGACCTTGCACTCCCAGGGCTTGATGACGCCCTTGAGCACCTCGCCGCACTGGCAGGCCTTCGGGTCGGCGACGCGGATGCCGGGCACCTCGAAGCGAAGCTCGGCATCGAAGTCGCTGTAGGCGGACGACAGCTTGAGGGCGCTCTGGGAGATGAACCCGAGGCCTCGCCACTCGAAGTAGGGGCGGAGCTCGAAGGTCTCCGCCATCACCTCGAGCGCTCGGAGGTTGCCGTCGTAGGGGACGACCCGGGCGTACTGGTTCTCGACCTCGCACCGACCCTCGTCGAGCTGCACCATGACCATGTAGATCGACTGGAGGATGTCGAGCGGCTCGAAGCCCGCCGTGACGACCGGCTTCCCGTAGTCCTTGGAGACGAACTCGTAGGGGCGGCAGCCGATGACCGTCGAGACGTGGCCGGGGCCGAGGAAGCCGTCGAGCCGCAGGTCGGGCGACTCGAGGATCGCCTTCACCGGCGGGACGATCGTGACGTGGTTGCAGAAGACCGAGAAGTTCTTCATGTTCTCCAGCTTCGCCCGCATCAACGTGATGGCCGTCGAGGGGGCGGTGGTCTCGAACCCGATGGCGAAGAAGACGACCTGCCGGTCGGGGTTGTTGCGAGCGATCTTCAGGGCATCGAGCGGCGAGTAGACGAAGCGAACGTCGGCCCCGCGAGCCTTGGCGTCGAGCAGGGAGCCGTGGCTACCCGGCACGCGCATCATGTCGCCGAAGCAGGTGAAGATCACTTCCTTGTTCTCCTCGGCGACCGCGATGCCGTCGTCGACGCGACCCATCGGGATCACGCAGACGGGGCATCCGGGGCCGTGCACCAGCTCGACGCTGTCGGGGAGCCAGTCCTCGATGCCGTGCTTGTAGATCGTGTGGGTGTGCCCCCCGCACACCTCCATGATCTTGTAGTGCCGGCCTATCTTGGTGAGCTCGGCGATCTTCGTGGAGAGATGCTGTGCGAGCTCGGCGTCGCGGAACTCGTCGACGAACTTCATCCGTGCGCCCCCTTAGCTGTTCTCGAGCCTCTCGATAGCGATCCCTGCATGGACGAGCAGCCGGTCTCCGGGAGTGACCGCCCCGACGAGCTCGACTGCCACGCGCCCCTCGTTGCCGTGCCGGTCGATCGCCAGGACGTCATGGTCGCCCCCAAGCGTGACGGTCACGGGTACCGCGACATCGCCGCAGGTCAGGCAGCCGTCCTGGTCGATCGAGCACGCAACCGCCTCGTACTCCTCAAGGTTGATCTTTGGGGCGAGTGGGTGGTCGTGCTGGTGCGGCGACGAGGTGAGGAGCGGAAGGTCCTTCATTCGATCGAAGACTCCGCAAGCAGCTCGAGCTCGTCGGTGTATGCCTTGCCCAGCTCCTCCAGGAACTGGATGGTGGCCTTGGCCTCCTCCTCGTCGATCACCGAGAGGGCGAAGCCGACGTGGATCAACACCCAGTCTCCGGGGTTGACCGGGGTCCCTTCCTTCTCAGCAACCTGAATGTTCACGACCCGCTTCACGCCGGAGACGTCGACGCGGGCGAGATATGGCTGATCCTCGATGATTTCGATGACTTGGCCGGGAATTCCTAGGCACATGGCGACCCTTCCCCTTCGTCGGGCGACGACCTATGAGTATCGCGCACATAGTTTCTTGTGCACATCTAGTCCCGGGTCCCGTCGGATCTCCTGATTCGCCTGGTCAGAGGCCATTTTCACTCAGGAAAGTGCCCCGAGCCGGGCGGCCGCGACCGCCGCTTGCCCGAGGGAGATTCCTCCATCGTTGGCCGGCACCCGGCGCTGACGGTGCACGCGAAGGCCGGCCTCCTCGAGCCCCGCCGTGACCCGTTCGAGCAGCAGCAGATTCTGGAAGGTGCCCCCCGAGAGAGCCACCTCGTGCAGGCCGGCGCGCTCGCCGGCGAGCCCGCAGACCTCGACCAGCGCCCGGGCAAACCCACTGTGGAAGGCGGCCGACACGCGGGGGAGTGGGGTGCCCCTGCCCAACTCTTCCGCCGTCGCCCGGATGAGCTCCACGCCGTCGAGGACGAAGCCATCGGCAGCCTGGACGACCGGGCAGGGGAGCGCGGACACATCGGCGGGGTCGGCGGCCTGCTCCCACTCGATCGCTCCCTGCCCTTCGTAGTTCACGCGCTCGCGGACGCCCGCCAGGGCGGCGGCGGCGTCGAACAAGCGCCCCGCCGACGAGGCCGGGATCGCGTTGATCCCGCGACGGGCCATGGCCAAGACGGGCCCCCAACGGGCGGCATTCCGCCGTACGAACGGAAGGTCGAGCGAGGCGGCATCGTCGCCGAACGCCTCGGCGAGGTAGACCGCCGCCATCCGCCAAGGCTCCTTGATCGCGGATGCCCCGCCGGCCAGTGGGACATACCGCAGATGCCCCACACGCTCGAACCCGGCGAGGTCGCACACGAGCACCTCGCATCCCCAGATCGTGCTGTCGCTGCCCCAGCCGGTCCCGTCGAGCGCCAGCCCGATCACGGGGCCCTCGAGGCCGTTGTCGATCAGGCAGGACGCGATGTGGGCGTGGTGGTGCTGGACGCCGATCAGCTGGGCTCCGGCCAGGTCCAGGTCCGGCAGGGGCGGTTCCTCGCCGGCCGCCTGGGCAAGCGCCCACTTGGTGGACAGGTACTCGGGGTGCAGGTCGTGGGCGATCACCCTCGGGCGGACCTCGAAGATCCGGCTGAAGTGCTCCACCCCCTCGAGGAAGGAGCGCATCGTCTCCCAGTTCTCGAGGTCGCCGATGTGATGCGAGACGAAGGCTCGGCGGTCGGTGCCGAGGCAAAAGGTGTGCTTGAGCTCGGCGCCCACCGCCAGCACGGGTTCGGGAAAGCCGGTTGCCACCGGCAGCGGCTCGGGTGCGTACCCCCTCGACCGCCGCAGGAGGTACTCGCCTCCGCGGAAGGACCGCGTGACCGAGTCGTCGCAGCGGATGTGGATCTCGCGGTCGTGGACGAGAAAGGCGTCGGCGATGTCGGCCAGGCGCTCGAGCGCGTCGCCGTCCCTATAGGCGATCGGCTCGTCGGAGAGGTTGCCGCTCGTCATCACGAGCACCGGCGGGGACCCCGAGCCTGCCGTTCGCGTGGCCAGCTCGGCGAGCAGGAGATGGTGCAGGGGCGTGTAGGGAAGCATGAACCCGAGGAAGCGGTTGGCCGGGGCCACCGATCCGGCGACCAGCCCGGCGGCCTCCGGCCGCCGCTCGAGCAGCACGATCGGGCGCCGGTGGCCGGTGAGCAGCTCGGCCTCGTCGTCCGTGACCCGGCAGATCGCCTCGATCGCCGCGAGATCGGGCGCCATCAAGGCAAACGGCTTGTCCTCCCGCACCTTGCGTGAGCGGAGGGCCGAGGTCGCGTCCTCGTTCGTGGCGTCGCACGCCAGATGATAGCCACCGAGTCCCTTGATGGCGAGGATCTCGCCCGCGCGGAGCAGCCGGTTGCACTCCTCGATCGGGTCGCCGTCGACGACGCTGCCGTCCGGGCGCAGGAGCCGGAGGGACGGCCCGCACACCGGGCATGCGATGGGCTGCGCATGGAACCGGCGGTCCAGTGGGTCGGTGTACTCGCCGAGGCAATCCTCGCACATGGCAAAGGGCGCCATGGTCGTGTTCGGCCGGTCGTACGGGATGTCGAGCGTGATCGTAAAGCGCGGGCCACAGTTCGTGCAGTTCGTGAACGCATAGCCATGGCGGCGGGCGGCAGGGTCGCGGATCTCGGCCCGGCATTCGGGGCAGGTGGCCACGTCGGGCGAGACCAGGGCCACCCTCCGTCCACCGGCCTCGCTGTGCACGATGGCGAAGCCCGCCTCCCCAACGTGCGCGACGTCCTCGTGGAGGAGCGACTCGATCCGGGCGAGCGGCGGGGGGTGGGCGGCGAGCTCGTCGAGGAAGCGCTCAACGGCCTCGGGCGCTCCCTCGATCTCGATGGTGACGCCGCCCGGGTCGTTACGGACGAAGCCGTCCAGCCTCAGGTCGACGGCGAGCCTGTAGACGAACGGACGGAACCCGACGCCTTGGACGATGCCCGCCACGACGACGCGCGACCGCCGCCGAGAGATCCTTCCCGGGACCTTTCCCGTGGGGGCCTTCATGGTGTTGATCCTGCCGCCGGCGGCCGTCGGCCACCGGCGGTGGCGGGGCTACCGGACGAGCGCCTCGATCCTGCCGACGAGATCCTCGAGCTCGTGGATCCCAGGGGCGGACGCGCCGTTCACATCGAGCGGTGCGACCCCCTTGAGGTCCGCGTTGGCGAAGAGCTCGTCGTAGGGGAGCATCTTGAAGAGGTCGAGGCCGTTCTTCTCGCAGATCTCCTCGATGGCCTCCCGCTGCTCGTCGGTGCGGACCTTGTTCGCCACCACCTTGACGTTGGCGATACCCAGCTGGCGGGCGAGGTCGTTCATCCGGACCACCGCTTCGAGCGACTTGTAGTACGGCTCGGCGATGAGCAGCATGACGTCGATCGGCTTCAGGGTGCCTCGGGAAAAGGGCTCGGGGGTCGCCCCCATGTCGAGGATCGTGACCTGCTTCTCTCCCTCCGGGAGGTTCTCGAGGATTCCACGCACGGTGGAGTGCTCAGCGCACATTCAGCCGGAGCCTGCATGGTCGGGCCGGCCCATCAGCAGCAGCCGTACGCCGTCCGGGGTGTCGACGCCGAACCGTCCGAGGATCTCGTCGAAGGAGTCGGTGAGCACGAGCTTCCTCAGACCCGTGTCGAGGGTCACCGCCTGGACCAACCCTCGCGGCAGCGTGTTGAGGGAGATGGCGTCTTCGGGGCGCAGCCCCAGGGTGACTCCGAGGTTCGGGTTGAGGTCGCCGTCGATGGCCACGACCTCGTACCCCCTTCGAGCAAAGAGCCTCGCGAGCGTCCCGGTAATCGTCGTCTTGCCGACGCCCCCCTTCCCAGATGTCGCAAGCCGCATCTCGCCTCCCCTCCTCCTGGCCCTCTGTCGAGCCCCTGCCGGCCGGCCGGCCCTCGAATGAGCCCCCCGATGGACCCCCTATGGGCCCGAGCCACGTCTGCCGACCAGCTTACCGTAGCTCCCCTCGTGGGCTACCCGTAACTTGAGATCTGCATTACTGTTAACGACGTGGACGACCGCGATGTGATCCAAGCGTTCGTTGAGGCGGGTGCCCGGCAGGCATTCGGCCCGACGCTCCACATCGAGGGGGACGCCCTTCTTCTCAGCGGCTGGTGGCAGACCGCCGTACGCCTCTCCCATGACGCCTTCATGCTTCGCAACGAGGAGCCTCCCTCGGAGACCTCCGTTCTCGAGGACATGGCGGGGGTGCTGAAAGCGCAGGGGCTGCAGCAGGTTGGGGAGGATTACCCGTTGATGCAGCCGATCACGTACACCCTCCTGTCCGTGGTGGGGCTCTCGTGGACGCTGTGGGCTCCCGACAAGGAGTCGGGGGAACAGGCCCTTACCGACAAGGCGGGGGAGGAGAGCGTCTTCCGCGACTTCACCGCTGCCGACACAGGCCAGATCGATTTCAGTGCCGAGCTCGAGGGGGCGCGTCGCATCGCCGGGCTCCCGCCGACGGTCATCTTGACCGTGGGCATCGAGCGCCCGAACCTCCAGCAGCTCCAGGTCGGGCTCACCCAGTGCCGCTTCGAGGCGCGCCAGTTCGGCGAGATCCAGCCCGAGGCATGCAGCACCGTCAGCCCCACCCTGGTCGTCGTCGATGCAACCGCGCAGACGGGTCGCGATTTCGTGATGGAGCTGCGGGCGGCCGCCTGCGGCCGGTTTCTGCCGGTCGTTGCCGTCGCCGAGGGGTTGGACCCCCCACCCGGGGCCGACGTCGCCGTCGACCCTGCAGGGCCGGCCACCTCGTGGATCGACTCGATCCGGCGCCTGCTTCCGCAGTAGTCCCGGGCCGCCGGACTCAAGGGTGGGGACAACCGCCTCCCAGGCGAGCGGCCGCACCCGACGGATGGGAAGGCTTGTTCGGCGACGCCAGAAGGGGAGCGGCCAGCCCATATGTGGACTGAGTACGTCACCCGGCACGTAAGCAACGAACGAGCCGGCTATGAGCCGGCGCCGCCTTTGCCGACGCGACTGGGGCTACGCCGGGCCTAGCTCGTGACGCGTGGCGTCCAGGTCTGCGTCTCGGGGTAGTCCGGGTCGACCACGCAGATCGACTCGGTGTCGGGCTGCCAGAGCACCGAGGCCTGCTCGTAGCAGGCCGGGTGGAAGCTCATCGGGGTCGGGCACATCATCTCCTCGATCGACAGCTCGGCCCGAATGGCATCTCCAGAGATCTCCCCGCCGCAGACGTCGCACGTCTCTCCGGTTCGCATGTGTCCAACTCTACTCGCTTGCCACGGCGACGCAACAGAGCAAACGGAGATTTGCATGGACGGGCGGAGGACGCGGGGCGAAAATGGGAACGATGGATGCCAACCCGGTCGCTCAGTTCTACGAGACCTGGTGGATCTCTCCTGCGGGCGAGGTCTACGATGCCGTCGATCGGGGCGTGCCGGGGCATTGCACGTGGCTCGAGAAGAACTTCGGCATCTGTTCGAGGCCTGAGGCACGAGCCCGCGGCTGGATCCGCGTCGGCTGGAACCTCACCAACTTCTACGTCGACGGCCCTCCGGAGCGCGTTCAGGCTGAGCGAGCGACCATCGAGGAGCTTCTGCTCCGCCACCCCATGGTGACGCGGGTGCTGCTCGAGGAGGGATCCGACCTCGACGCGGTGATGACCCCCGAGGAGTTCTTCGAGCGGCGGCTCCGGACCCCCTAGCCCAGCCTGAGGTGCCCAGTCTTGAGGTGCCGAAGTTCGTGCGAATGAGTCAAGTTTGGGGACGAGACCTCACCGGGGGCGCACCGCAAGCGGGGCCCGGCAGGCACCGAGCGAAGCGAGGCCCTGCCGGCATTGAACAACGCCGCCGGAGGCTCGGCTCGCCGAGCGAGGCCCGGCAGGCACCGAGCGAAGCGAGGCCCTGCCGGCATTGAACAACGCCGCCGGAGGCGGCCCCATGCCTTTCCAGCCCGTACCGGGGAGCGAAGCGACCCGCTAGACTCGCCCCCGGTCTAGCTCCAGGCGATGGAGACGACCCGCACCGGCTCCTGGATGCCCTTGAGCAGTTCCTCGCGCGGGACGGATGCTCGTTCCCTCCACCGGCCGTCGCCGACGGTCTCGTTGCTGGCGACGATCTCTCCCCCGCCCGCGAGCGCCGCCACCCGTGCCGCCACGTGGATGCCCCGGCCGCCGTAGTCGGCACCGCGCTTGGTGGCCTCGGTGCTGTGCACGCCGATGCGGACCCGGATCGGGAACCCGCCGGTCCGGCGCTGGTCGAGCAGCCGGCGCTGGATCGCCGCCGCCGCCTCGAGCGCCCGGTCGGCGTCGTCGAAGGCGACGAAGAAGCCGTCGCCGGTGGAGTTGACCTCCTCGCCGCCGTGCTCGGAGAAGAGCGCTCGCAGCGTGCGGTCGTGAAGCCGGAGCAGATCCTGCCAGGCCTCGTCGCCGAGCGCCTCGACCAGGGCGGTCGACTTCTCGATGTCGGTGAACATGAAGGTCTTCGTATCGCGCTCCATCGGAGCGGCCGGGCCGCGCTGCAGACGCTCGAGCGTCTGGGCCGCCCGCCGGAGGTCGATCGCCGCACCGAGCCGCTGGAAGGTCGACCGGGCCGACTGGAGCTCGAGGACGGCCGTCTCGAGGTCGCCATCGGCAACGCAGGCTTCGGCGAGGCGGGTTCGGCAGCGCGCCACCTCGTAGGGCACCTCGACCTCCTGCCAGAGCCTGCATGCCTGCCGGAGCTGACGGCGTGCGGCCGCGGCGTCTCCCTGCGCCAGCAGCACGGCGCCCCTGGCGCACGCGGCGGTGGCCTGGAGGGCCGGCGACCCGTAGTCGGTGGCGATCGACTCCAATTCCTCGGACGCCGCGGCGGCGGTGGCGACGTCCCCCGCCTCGAACGCGATGTCCACCTGGGCCGGGAGCAGCCTGGCACGCCCGAGCCGGTCCCACGGGTCCTCCTCGAGGGTCCGGCGGATCGCCGCCGCCGCCGCATCGACGCTGCCCTCGGCGAATCGCAGGAGCGCCAGGCCGGGCTGGGGAATCCGCCCCGACTCGTGCGCCTGCTGGAAGGCCTCCTCCGCCGCAGCCAGGTCGCCCATTCGCAGGCGGATCTCACCGATCTCGTAGAATCCGTCGGCGGCGATGAACTGGAAGTTGAACCGGCTCAGCTCCTCGGCCGCTCGCCGGGCTTCCTCCTCGGCTTCTGTCCAGGCTCCTCGCAACGCCATGATCTCGGCCCGATGCACCCGGCAGACCCCCGGAAACCCGTTGATCGACTTGCGCTCGCACCACCGCTTCGCGGCCTCGGTCCACTCGCCGGCACGGCGGTAGTCGGCGAGATCGCGCGAGATCGAGATGGTCATGCAATAGATCAACCCGGTGGCCATCGGGGACAGCTCCCCGCTCACCGCCGCAACCGTCGCCTCGTCGATAAGCGCGAGCCCGGCGGCAACCTTCCCCTGCCTGACGAGCACCATGCCCTGGACCTGCACCCCGAACGCCTGGAGGTCGGCGTCCTGAAACTTGGCGCCGAGCCTGATCATCTCGCCGGCAAGCTCCCGGGCCCGCTCCGGATCGTCCATCGAGGCCATCGCCTCGGTGAAGCGGAGGTATCCGTGCTCGACCGACTCCGGTTCTCCCTCGAGGAGGCGCTCGCCCCGCTTGAACCAGGCCTTCGCCAGCGATTCGCTGGCGCGGCCGACGTATTCCCGTGCGAGTCCCAGCGCGACCCGCGCGGCGGAGCGGCGATCGTGGCCCGACATGTGGGACTCGAAGGCCCGCTCTCGATAGCCGATGGAGTCGTCGGGGTGGGCCGTCCACCAGGCCGCCTCGGCCAGGGCCTCGAGATCCTGACCCGAGAGGCTGCTCTCCCGATCCGCACCGCCGAGCAGATCGAACGCCTCGCTCCACAGGTGCCGGCTCGCGGCGACCCGGCCCGCCTCGACGGCGTCGCGCGTGTCATCGATGATCTGGCTCACGGCATGGCCCGCCTCGCCTCGGCCCTTGCCCCTGATTGTCCCACGGGGGGGCCCCGGAGGCGAGCCTCAGACGGCGACCTTGCGGAAGAGCCGGACTGCCCCGGCGAATGTGAGGAGTCCGACCGCTGCGATGATGACCGCGGCCTGCCCGAGGACGCTCCAGTCGAATCCCGAGTTGGCCAGCGCGCGCAGCGCGGTGATCATGTAGGAGGCCGGGTTGTAGTCGGAGACCGTCTTCAGCCAGTCGGGCAGGAGCTGCTCGGGCATCATCGCGTTCGACAGGAACAGGATCGGGAACGAGAGGATGATCCCGAACATCATCGTGGCCTCGCTGTTGCGGCTGCGTAGGGCGACGATGTTCGACAGCCCGGCCCAGGCGACGCCGAAGCCGGCCGCGATGGCGACCATCAGCACGATCCCGGAGAGCCCCGTCTCCACGCGGAACCCCAACGCGTAGGACACGCCGATCACCATCGCTCCCTGCAGAAGGATCCGCGTCCCGTCCGACATGATCTTTCCGAGAAGGACCGCGCTCCGGCGGATCGGTGCCGTGAGGAGCTTGTCGAGGAAGCCCGACTCGATGTCGTCGACCGTCCCCATCCCCGATTGCAGCGACGAGTTGAGGGCGGTCAGCATGATGACGCTGGGGGCGAAGAACGCGAGGTAGCTCGCGTAGGGGAAGCCCGGCAGGTCGGCCAGCCGCTTGAACGACTGACCCAGCAGCAGGAGGAAGAGCAGCGGCTGGAACAGGCTGAAGAAGATCACGATCGGGGTGCGCGCCATCTTCTTCAGGTTGCGAACGTAGATCGTCCGGGCGGCGCTGAGGGTGCTGATCATGGTCGTCTCCTCCTTCTCCCGGGCGTCCGCGAGGGTGGCGTGACCTCCTCGACCCGCATGCGCGAGCCGGTGTGGCGCAGGAACACGTCGTCGAGTGTCGGGGTCGACAGCGTCAGTCCCTTGACCTCGATCCCGGCGGCGTCGAGGCGGCGGACGACCTCGGGGATTGCCTGCGCGCCGTTCTTGACGTAGACCGACACCGACTGGGCCTCGTGCCGCAGCTCGGTCAGGCCGGGGAAGTCGGCGAGGGTTCGCTCAACCTCAGCGATCAGGCCGGGCTCATCCTCGACGGACGGAAGGGTGACCTGGATGACGTCTGCCCCGATGTCGGCTTTCAGCGCCTCGGGAGCCCCCAGGGCCACGATCCTGCCGTGGTCGATGATCGCCACGCGATCGGCGAGCCGGTCGGTCTCCTCGAGGTACTGGGTCGTCAGAAACAGGGTGGCCCCGTCGTTGCGCAGCCCCTCGAGGTGCTGCCACAGCGCGAGGCGGTTCTGCGGGTCGAGCCCCGTGGTCGGCTCGTCGAGCACCAGAAGCGGGGGTTTGTGGACCAGTGCTCCGGCGAGGTCGAGACGTCGGCGCATCCCGCCCGAGTACGTTCCGGCGCGCCGGTTGGCGGCGTCGGCGAGGTCCACCAGCTCGATCAGCTCCACGGCCCGCCGTTTCGCGTCCCGCGATGGCAATCCGTGCAGCCTCCCGACCAGCACCAGGTTCTCGATCCCGGTCAGGTCGTCGTCGAGGGCCGCCGCCTGGGCGGCATAGCCGATGCGCTGTCGAACCTCGTTGGGCTGCCGGGCGGGATCGAAGCCGTCGACGAGGACCTTCCCAGAGGTCCGTGCAAGCAGCGCCACGATCACCCGAATGGTGGTGGTCTTCCCGGCGCCGTTGGGCCCGAGGAAGCCGAATATCTCGCCTTCGGCGACCGAGAAGCTGATTCCGTCGACCGCCCGGACGCCTCCGGGATAGTCCTTGACCAGGTCCTTTACGACGAGGATGTCGCCCATAGTCCCTCCTTGCTCACCCGGGCCTGTTAATGAGTGAGCATTCACTCACAATAGCACCTCGACCGGCCGGGCGTGGAAGGCGACGAGGTCGGCCTGTGCGGCGCACTGGGCGGGCACACCGTCTGGTACGCGTACACGCCGACGGCGAGCGGAAGATTCGAGGTCAACACCTTCGGGAGAGACCACGACACCGTCCTCGGTGTTCTCGGGGTCGCCGGGCTCACTCAGCTTCGTTGGCTGCAAACGACGACACGTCCGGCCTCCAGTCCCTCGTGAGGTTCGACGCGCACTGCCGCGGCGAACTACTACGTCATTGCGGGCGCCTTCGGGGAGAACGCCGGGGGAAGCCTCGAGCTCACCGTGGCCGTCGCTCCTCCGCCGCCCGCGCTGTCGATCGCCATCGGCCGGTTCGGCACGTCCGGGCGCCATGGCGAGGTGACCCTGCATGGCACCGTGACTTGCTCGACGCCGATGGTGACTGAGGTGTACGGGTCGGTGCAGCAGCCCGCCGGGAGACACCTCATCCATGCCGACTTCTATGGAGAGGTCGAATGTGACGGGCAGACGAACTGGTCGATGACGGGGACCTCCTACGACGGGATCTTTTCCGGCGGCCCCGCGCAGGCCGCGGTCTATGCCTTCGGCTGCGAAGGGGTGGAGTGCGCCTATGCCGAGGCGAGCCGGACCGTCCGGCTGCGCCGGGCCGGGTAGCGCAGGGACAGAAGGTCAGGGGGCCGGCGAGCGCCGGCCCGCCGCCGCAGCTGCCGCCCATGATCCCCACCTCGCTCGCGGCGTTTTGAGCGAGGGAGCCGGGGATGTTCTTTCCTGCTTGGGGTTGCGGCAGGCGCAACCCGTGCGCCGATGAACAGGAGTACGATCCCTCCGCAGGGACACGACCGGTTCGTGGATCAGGCATCGCCTGGCGAGGAGGGTGATGTAGATGGCAGACCGGCAGTACTCTCGGCGCGACTTCCTCCGGATGGCGGGCATGGCGACGGCGGTCGCCGCGGTGGGGTGCCAGCGGATCACTCAAGGGCCCTCGGCGACGCCGACCGCTCCGGTGGCAACCCCCACGGTGAAGCTCTCCGGCGACCTCCGCATCTTGCAGTGGAGCCATTTCGTCCCCCGCCACGACATGTGGTTCGACGCCTTTGCCCGCACATGGGGACAGCAGGTCGGCGTGAACGTCACCGTCGACCACATCGACCAGGCGGAGATCGCAGGTCGGCTGACCGCGGAGATCCAGGCCAACGAGGGGCACGACCTCGTCGAGTTGATCTTCCCGCCCGCAGCCTTCGAGCCCAGCGTCCTCGACCTCTCCGACGTCAACAAGGAGGCGCAGAAGCGCCACGGCAAGCAGATCGCCTCCTGCACGAGGAGCAGCTACAACCCCACCACCGACAGGTTCTACGGGTTCTGTCACGGGTGGGCGCCCGACCCCGGCGACTATCGCAAGAGCTTGTGGGAGAAGGCGGGGCTGCCGAACGGGCCCTCCACGTACCAGGAGCTCCTCGACGGGGGGACGAAGGTCAAGACCGAGCAGGGCATCCAGATGGGGATCGGGATGTCGAACGAGATCGACTCCAACATGGCGGCCCGGGCGCTGATCTGGTCGTACGGCGGCTCGATCCAGGACGACAAGGAGAACGTGGTCTTCAACTCGGACCAGACGGTGGCGGCGGTCGAGTACATGGTGAAGCTCTTCAAGCAGACGATGACCGACGAGGTCTTCGGGTGGAACGCCGCGTCGAACAACCAGGGGCTCGTGGCCGGCAGGCTCTCGTACATCCTGAACTCCATCTCCGCCTATCGCAGCGCCCAGAAGTCGCGGCCCGACGTCGCCGACGACGTCTTCTTCACGTCACCGCTCAAAGGCCCCGGCGGCAAGGCGTTGGCGGCCCAGCATGCCGTGCCGGTCTACGTCGTGCCGGAGTACGCCAAGAACCCCGACGCCGCCCGGGAGTTCATCCTCCACCTCGTCGCCAACTACACCGAGGCCACCGACAACACGGAGCTGTACACGTTCCCGTCGTTCCCCTCGACGGTCCCAAAGCTCGACATGTGGCTGGGCGGCGACCCGTACGGGTCGAAGCCTGGCGACAAGCTCGCCCTGCTGAAGGAGGCGGAGAAGTGGACCGTGAACGTCGGCTACCCCGGGCCTGCCAACGCGGCGGAGGGTGAGGTGTTCGGGACCTTCGTGCTCCCGCAGATGATGGCCAAGGCTGCGAAGGGCGATCTCTCCGCCAAGGACGCGGTCGCCGAGGCCGACGCCAAGATCAAGGCCGTCTTCAAGAACTGGCGAGACCGCAAGCTGGTCGGAGGACGAGCCTAGCCCCCTCATGGCCATCGTCGAGGCCCGGGCGCTCACGAAGCGCTTCGAGGGAGACGTCCTCGCGGTCGACGACCTCGACCTCGCCACGCACGAGGGGGAGTACCTGGTCCTGCTCGGCCCGTCGGGCTGCGGGAAGACCACGCTTCTGCGGCTGATCGCCGGGCTCGAGCAGCCGACCTCGGGCGAGATCATGATCGGCGGGCTTCCGATGTCGGGTTTGCCGCCCCGGGCGAGGAAGATCGCGATGGTTTTCCAGAGCTATGCCCTCTACCCACACAAGAGCGTCCTGGGCAACATCGTCTTCCCCCTCAAAGCCCAGGGGTTGGAGAGCGGGGAGCGCCGCAAGAAGGCGGAGTGGGCGGCGAGCCTTCTGGGCATCGGCCACCTCCTCGACCGAAGACCCCGCCAGCTGTCGGGAGGCGAGCGCCAGCGGGTCGCGCTGGCAAGGGCACTCGTGCGCGAGCCCAGCGTCTTCCTCCTCGACGAGCCCCTGTCGAATCTCGACGCCAAGCTGCGGGCGGCCGCCCGCGACGACCTGAAGGAGTTCCAGCAGCGCGTGGGGGTGACCACGGTCTACGTCACCCACGACCAGGTCGAGGCGATGGCGATGGGAGACCGGATCGCCGTCATGGATCGAGGCAGGGTCCGCCAGATCGGTTCGCCCCAGGAGGTCTACAACGATCCGGCCGACACGTTCGTCGCCACCTTCGTCGGCTCGCCGCCGATGAACCTCGTGACCCGCGACGACGTCATCGTCGGCTTCCGCCCCGAGGCGCTGCTCCCCCTCGAGGTCGTCTCGACGGGCGGCCACGTCCGCGTCGCGTTCCGCCTGAGCCGGGTGGAGTACCTGGGATCCGAGCGCCTGCTCGTCGGGACCCTGGAGGGCCTCGGCGCCGAGACGCGGGCGATCGCCCTGCTTCCTTGGACGGTGCCGATCGTGCCCCCGGCCGGCGCGAGCCACCCTTTCGCGCTGGCCCGCAGTGACCTGCGGTTCTTCGAGCGGGAGACGGGCACGAGGACCGAGCCCGTCCGGCTCGAGGGGGCGGCGGCAGGATGACGGCCGCGACCGGGGCGGCTGCGGAGGGACGCCGGCCTCCCCTCCGCTTCCTCCTCGACCGCGAAGCCCCGCTGGCGGGCCTGATGCTGCTCCCGGCGGTGGTCTACATCGTCGGCCTGGTCGGGATCCCGTTCTTCCTCGCCATCGGCTACAGCCTGAGCGACGTCACGGTGGGGGATCCCAGCTTCGACTTTGTGGGCCTGCGCAACTTCCGGACCATCCTCGGCGACGACGTCTTCCGGCGGGCGCTGTGGAACAGCGTCTTCGTCACGCTCACGACGCTGGTGCTCGTCGTGGTGCTCTCGAAGGTTCTTGCCCTTGTGCTCACCCGCCGGTTCCGAGGCCGGTGGTTGCTCCGGCTGCTGGTGCTGCTGCCGTGGACCACACCGGCATCGCTTGCCAGCATCGCCTGGCTGTGGCTGTTGGACTCGATCTTCTCGCCGATCGACTGGGTCTTCCGACACCTCGGCCTGATCGAGGGAAACCTCCACTGGCTCGGGAACTCGAAGCTCGCGCTCGTATCGGTGATCGTGGTCCAGGCGTGGCGCATCGTTCCGCTGTCCGCGCTGATCGTGATGGCCGGGATCATCGCGATCCCCGACGACTTGCGCGACGCCGCGCAGATCGACGGCGCGGGATTCTGGCGGACGCTGTTCGAGGTGACGATCCCGCTCACCCTGCCGGTGATGGCGGTGGCGGCCCTCTTCGGCGGGATCGTGATCTTCACCGACATGGCGGTGGTGTACGTGCTGACGCGCGGCGGCCCGATCAATGCCACGCAGACCCTGCCCACGTGGGCGTTCTTCCGGGGGATCGGCGGCGGCGACCTGGGCCAGGGGGCGGCGATCGCGCTGTTTCTGCTCCCGGTGCTGGTCACGATGGCGGCCCTGATTCTGCGCGCGGTGCGGCGGATGGAGGTGTTGTAGATGGCCGCACCGGCACCCGCCCAGCTCGCGGACCTTCGGGCCCGCTATGCCCGGAGACGGGTAGGCGGACGAATCGCCCTGTGGTCCCTCGTGGCCTTCTTCGCCTTCTTCGCGGCGTTCCCGTTTGCGTGGAGCCTGATCACCGCGTTCAAGCGAGACCCGGATCTCTACGACCCGCGGAACAACCCGTTCCTCTTCAACCCGTCTCCCACCGGCGATCACTTCCGGTACCTCTTCCGCAACACCGCCTTCCCCGGCTTCGTCGACAACACGATCACGGTGGGGGTGGTGGTGGTGGCGATCACACTGGCCGCCAGCCTGCCCGCGGCCTACAGCCTCGCCCGCCTGCGTTTGCGCTATGGCGGGGCACTGGCGATCGGGATCTTCTTCGTCTACCTGATCCCCCCCTCACTGCTGTTCGTCTCGCTGTCCCGCGTCGTGTCGGCGCTCCATCTGCAGGACTCGAAGTGGGCTCTGGTGGCGCTGTATCCGACGATCACGATTCCGGTCTCGATCTGGCTGCTGACGGGCTTCTTCAAGTCCATCCCACGCGACGTCGAGGAGCAGGCGATGATCGACGGCTACAGTCGGTTCGGTGCCTTCGTTCGCACCGTGGTCCCCCTGTCGGTCCCCGCCATCATCGCGGTGATCGTGTTCGCCGGAACCCTGGCTGCCAGCGAGTTCATCTATGCCCTGGCGTTCGTCTCGGTCACGAGTGAGAAGACGATCAGCGTCGGCGTCCCCACCGAGCTCGTGCGGGGGGACATTTTCTTCTGGCAGGCCCTGCAGGCGGCGACGCTGCTCGTGGCGGTGCCGATGGCGTTTGTCTTCAACCTGTTCCTCCGCCGATTCATCACCGGGTTCACCCGGGGGGCGGTGAAGGGCTGACAGTCGGGGGAGTCCCCCCGGCTGCCCCCCACTTGATGACGTCGTGCGCTTCGAGCCGCGGCGGAAGTGGCTCTATGCCTTTGGTCTGACGAACGGAGGGAGCGCCTCAGCAGTGGCCTCGCGTGTGCTCGGCCACGAGATTGCACTGCTCAATCTTGTGTGAGCGGCGCCAGGTCGAGGGCCTCGTTGGCGTCCGAAAAGCTGAACCCGGGCTGCGGCCCGCCGGCGAGGACGTAGATCGTCGAGCCGATGGCGACCACGCCGAGCCCGTGCCGCGGCGTGGGCAGCGGCGGGAGCGACCGCCAGCGTCCGGCCCGGACGTCGAACGCCTCGACCTCCTCGAAGGTCGACTGGGCCTCTCCACCGGGGACGACGATGAAGCGGCCATCGCCGGTGCCCGCCGCTCCGATGCCGCCGCGCGCCGTGGGCAGGTCGGGCAAGGTCTCCCAGCGGCCGTCCGCGGGATCGAAGCGCTCGGCGATGGCAAGGTTGCCGGCTGGGGTCCGTCCGCCGACGACGTAGAGACGCGACCCATCGGTCGCCACACCCAGATGCTCCCGCGGGTGAGGAAGCTCGGAGCGGACACGCCAGCGCACGCCGTCGAATTCGAGGACCGATCGGGCGAGGCCGTCCATGCCGACACCGCCGGCGAGGTAGAACGAGCGGCCGATCGTCGCCGCCCCCGCCGCCGCTCTCGCCTCCGGCATCCTCGGAAGCTCGGCCCACCGCCCTCCCCGCAGCACGAAGGCCCGGTCGCTGGGCCGCTCGAGGCTCGGTCCCAGATACCCGCCGAGCAGGAGCGGCTCCCCCCCGAGGGTTGCCGCCATGGCATGGTTAACGGGGGCGGGGAGGTCGGGGCCCCGCTCCCACCGGCCTGCCCCTGCCCGGTAGACCTCGACGGTCGAGACCGTGGCGCCGCCCGGGCCGAACCCGCCCACCACGTACACGTCCTGCTGGACCACCGTCGCCGCCACCTCGGTGCGCCGGGACGGAGCCGATGCGAGGGTATTCCAGACGAGCCTGTCCGACGGGGGGGTCTGTGAGGACGTGGAGTCGAGTGAGCGCTCGACGAAGCCGCACGCCGCCGCAGCCGCCAGGAGGGCGAGTGCGCCGAGGCGGCTACGCAGGCGCGGCGGCCGCATCGACCACTCGGGCGCGAAGGGCGCGGGCGATGCCGTCCTGGCCCTCCAGCAGAAGCCGCCGCACCGGCCCCGGCCGCGGGATGGCGAGGTGGGCCTCGGTTCGGTCGACCACTTCCTGCTCGACGAGGACGTGTGGGTAGAGCGCGCCGGCGAAGGCCAGAACGACCTCGGGGCTCCGGGTCTTCCCCATCGGGTCGAGGGCCTTGAAGTAGCGCTCGACGTACGGCTCGAGGAGCGCCTCCTGCCCGTACTGCTGAAACGCGCCCATGAGCGCGCGCATGGTTGCGAACGGCAGCGAGGCCTCCTCCACGATCATCCGCCAGGCCTCGGCCTTGGCGTCCGAGAGCGGGCGGGCCGCACGGGCGGCCGCGGCGTGCCGGGCTCCGGCGTCGGTGGGGTCGCGCTCGACCTCGGCGGCGATTTCGGCCTCGCCGATGGCATCTGCGGCGGCAAGCGACGAGACGATGAGCCAGCGCAGGTCCGTGTCCACGGCGAGGCCGTCGAACGAGTTGGCCCCGTCGAGGAGTCCACGGGCGAGCGACAGATGCTGCTCGCTGCGGGCCCAAGCGACGAACGAACGCGCCCAGGCAAGTTGGTGGTCGCTCCCCGCGCCGGCGTCGTGGAGGTGGTCGAGCGCGGAGGCGGCCAGCGTCGCCAGGGCATGGTCCCGATTGGCCGGGTCGCCGAACGCCTGGACCGCCGAGGAGGCCTGCTGGAGCAGGGTCTGCAGACCGTGCACCTCCGTCTCGCCGTCGACATTCGCGAGCACAAGCGCCACGTACCGGCGTGCCGGTATCTCCGCATCACGCAGCATGTCCCAGGCGGCGCCCCAGCACAGCGCACGGGCGAGCGGATCCTCGAGGCGGGCGAGCCCGGTCGCGAGCGTGGCGAGGGACCGGCCGTCGAGGCGGATCTTTGCGTAGCTGAGGTCGTCGTCGTTTGGAAGCAGGAGGCCGGGAACGGGCTCTCCTTCCAGCTCGTGGATCGGGGTCCGCAGGCCCACCACGTCGAGCTCGACCCGTCGGCGCCGCCGGATCCGGCCGTCGGGGTCCTCGCCGTAGAGCCCGACGGCTACTCGGTGCGACCGGATCGTTGGACACGCTGCAGCGGCCTCCTGGAACACCGCGGCCTCGCGCACGACCTCGATCCCCTCCCGGCGCTCGGTCTCCAGCTCGACGCGGAGCGTGTTGACGCCGGGGCTCTCCAGCCATTCCTTCGACCAGGCGCTGAGGTCCCGGCCAGACTCCTCCTCGAGCGGGTCGAGGAAGTCGTCGACGGTGGTGTTGGCGAACTCGTGCCGCCGGAAGTACCTCTGCAGGCCCGTCAGAAAGGCGTCCTCGCCGACCCACGCCACCAGCTGCCGCAACACCGATGCGCCCTTCGCATAGGTGATGCCGTCGAAGTTGACCTTGACCGAATCGATGTCGGGCATGTCGGCGGTGATCGGATGCGTGGTCGGGAGCTGGTCCTGGCGGTACGCCCAGGTCTTCCACACGTTGCAGAAGGTCGTCCACGCTTGCGTGAAGCGGGTGGCGCGGACGAGCGCGAGGTGCGACATGAACGTGGCGAAGCTCTCGTTCAGCCACAGATCGTCCCACCACCGCATCGTCACCAGGTCGCCGAACCACATGTGTGCCATCTCGTGGAGGATCGTGTCCGCCCGCGCTTCTCGCATGGAGTCGGTCGCCTTCGACCGGAAGACGTGGCGCTCGTTGAAGGTGACGCAGCCGGCGTTCTCCATCGCCCCGGAGTTGAACTCGGGTACGAAGATCTGGTCGTACTTGGCGAACGGATAGGGGTAGCGGAAGACCTCGTCGAAGAAGTCGAAGCCCGCCCGGGTGATCTCGAAGATCTCGTCCGCGTCGAGGTACTGGGCCAGGGACCGGCGGCAGAGGAGGCCGAGATCGATGTTGCGATGCCGTTCGCGCACGACGTGGTAGGGCCCCGCGATGACGGCCACGATGTAGCTCGGGATGGACGGAGTCGGCTCGAAGCGCCACAGCCCCTCTCCGTCGGGTCGCTCTGCCAGGGCCCCGTTCGACACGACCTCCCATCCCGCCGGGGCCCGGATGGAGAGCTCGAAGCTGCCCTTGACATCCGGCTGGTCGAAGCACGGGAACACCCGGTGCACGTCGTAGGGCTCGGCGTCGGAGTACAGGTAGACGGCGCCGTCGGAGGGGTCGACGAAGCGATGCATACCCGATCCCGTGTTCCCGTAGGCGGAGGACGAGCGAATCCGGACCTCGTTCTGCTCGGCGACCCCCTCGAGCTTGATCCGCGCCCCATCGAACGCCCCTGTCGAGACCGGCGCCCCGTTCAGCTCGATCGACTCGACCGATGGCGCGGCGTACTCGAGGAAGGTCTCCGAGCCCGGCCTGCTGCAGGTGAATGCGATCGTGGCGACGCAGCCGTAGGTCTCGTCACCGCCGGTGAGGTCGAGGTGGATGCGGTAGCGGGCCCCCGAGATGAGGCGAGAGCGCTCCTGCGCTTCCTGCCGCGTCAGGTTGCCGAGGTGCACAGGTCAACGCTACCAAAGGCCCTTGGGGCGGTGTTTGCTCGAGGATCGGCCGCGTGGGCAGACGAAGAGGGCTGCACCTGCCGGGCATTCCGGCACCGATCGCGCGGGCCCCGTCTTCCCCGAACAACGAAGGGTGCGGCCCCCTTGGGGCGCTCTTCGTCCCGTGCCGGCGTCGATCAGAACATCGGCAGGACGAAGCGGGCGAGGAAGTACAGGATCACGATCGTCATCACCAGCGGGAATCTAGTAACGCATCCTCCAACGCTCGATTCGGTGGAGGTCTACAGAAGGGTGCCCTGACCACCCTCGGCGGGATAGGTGACGGACTCCCCGTCGACGACGGCGAAGGGTGTGAGGACGTGCTCCTGCGAATCGGCCGTGCCGGCGATGTGCCGGACGCGCCGGCCTCGGACGAGGAGCGCGTCGGAGACGAGGCGGCGGTGACAGCGGGTCCAATCGGCCTCGGCGCACATGTAGGCGGTGGGCCGCTGCTCGGCGATCTCGACGAGCGCGGCGAACTCCGGCGTCGCCAGGTGATCGGCGTAGCCTCGGAACGCCTCGGCGCGCCACCCGGCGTTGGGGGAGCCCTGGCGGGGTGTTCGCCACCCGCCCAGCTGGGGGATGTGGAGGTAAAAGAGGCCCCCGGCTTTGCAGGCTCGAGCCAGCACCTCACGGTCGAGCTGGGGGACGCGCCGCGAGCGTGGGGCCGTGCGGACGTCGGCCAGGACGGCTATGCCGAAGTGGCGCAGCAACTCGAGGAGCTCCTCGAGCTGGTGGGTCGAGTGGCCGACCGAGTAGATCTCGCTACTTCGGATTTGGGACGGTCTCGCGCAGTTCGAGCATCCCGGTCTGGTCGAAGCTGCGATCGATGCGATCGTCGACGACCACGTCGAAGCGGCGGTGCCAGCGGGCGCCGAGCACGCCGCCGATCACGGCGCCGAGGATCACCGCGGCCACGACGGCGATCTCGATCGCCAGCCGCCAGTTCACGAAGTAGTCGGCTCGGGAAAGCCTGGTGATCTCCGCGGGGATCTCCAAGGCGGGAACCGAGCCGAGTGCGACGGCAGACGCTGCCAGGCCCGAGACCACGAGCGAGAGCGCCGCCACGAGCGCCCCGTTAAGCCCACCTCGGGTTCGAGCCATCCGTCCGGCGGTGTAGCCGCCCCACAGCGCACCGAGGAGCGTGACCGCGGCGAAGGCGATGCCCGACGCCACCCCTTCGTCGATGCGCTCGCCGGCCACGCCGCGGATGGGGTCGAACCCGATGCTCGACAGGCCGGCGACGGCCGCCCCGGCGAGGAGCCAGGTGGCGGTGACGGCCACGAGCACGCCGGTCAGGACGGCGCCCAGCGACAGGGCTCCGGAGGGGGGAACCTCGGAAACATCACGGAAATCGAAGTCGGCGGGGGATTTGCGACGGAACATGGTCCCTCCTTTTTAAATCCCTGCCTGAATCTTCCCCCACCGGGAAGCAAGCCGATGGCGAATTCGAAATATTTTTGTTTCTTCGGGTGAGGAGGGTTAGGGTAGACAGGCGCGGGTAGAGAAGCATGCAACCCGCCTTAACCGTGCGTACGTGGTCGGGCTCGTGACTCATCCCCCCGACGAGCCCGGCCACGACGCCGGCCCTTCTGAGCGACCTCTCACTTCTTCGATTCGAGGTTCGTGTTCGTCTCGTTGAACGCCGGTCCGCAAATCGTCAGACTTCGCAGGCCGTGAAGACCAAGCGTCTGTCGCTGGACACCGGCCGGTCGCCGTCGATCCTCGACCTCACGTCAGAGGTCGAGTCGTTCGTCCGGGCGGAGGGCGACGGGCTTGTCAACATCTCACTGCCGCATGCCACAGCCGGGCTCGCGCTGATCGAGCTCAACTCCGGCACCGAGGACGACCTCCTCGACCGGATCGAGTCTCTGCTCCCTACCAGCCATCGGTACCGCCATGCGCACGGCTCGCCCGGCCACGGGGCCAGCCACGTCCTTCCCGCATTCTTGACTCCGACGCTGACACTGCCGGTCGTCGGCGGCCGCGTCTCGCTGGGGACCTGGCAGCACATCGCCCTCGTCGACACGAACGCGGACAACCAGCGCCGGGAGGTGCTGCTCAGCTTCCTCGCCGGCAGTTGATGGCGCCCGATCCCTTCGGCTCGCGATGAGCGAGCACCCTGCCCGGCAGCTCCGGAACCTGGCGGCCGAGCTGGCCGTCGGAGCCGGCGACCTGTTGCTGCGCTCGAGGCCGTCCGGCATCTCCACGAAAGACACGCCGACCGATCTCGTAACCGAGGCCGACCGTGCGGCCGAGAAGTGGATCGTCGGACGGCTGAGCGCCGAACGCTCCGACGATTCGATCATCGCCGAGGAGGGATCGCTGCACGAGGGCTCGACCGGGATTCGCTGGGTCATCGACCCCCTGGACGGCACCGTCAACTTCGTCTACGGGATCCCGCACTGGTGCGTCTCGATTGGCATCGAGGGCGAGGTCCGGGCGGGGGTGATCCGCGACCCGCTCCGCAACGAGACATTCCGGGACGATGGCGACTTGGCGGCGAGCGACGAGACCGACCTGGCCACCGCCATGATCGCCACCGGCTTCTCCTACCACCGCGAGGTGCGGGCGCGGCAGGCGGCGGTGGCCGCGCACGTCGTCCCCCACGTCCGCGACATCCGCCGCTTCGGGAGCCAGGCCCTCGACCTCGCCTGGGTCGCGGCCGGCCGGTTCGACGCCTTCTACGAGGACGACTCATCGCACTGGGACTACAGCGCCGGCCTGGCCCTCGTCGAAGGCGCCGGCGGCGCCACCCGGCTTCACGGCCGGCTTGTGCTTGCGGCGGGCAACCCGACGTTGCTCGACCGGCTCGAAGTGGTGGTCCTCGAGGCCTACGAGAGGGTGGACGCGGCGCCGTCATCCTAAAATCGGCCCCGCCCCCATGCCCATCAGCGTCGATCAGCTGCTCACCTCCGCCGCCAAGGAGATCCGCGCTTCGCCGGCAGTGGACCTGTGGCGCGCCCGCGACGCTCGGGTCAACGCCGAGGAGCTCCTGCAGCACGTGCTCGGGCGCGAGATCACCGCGGAGGCGCTCGACGGCGAGGTTCCGGCGGCAGCGC
>JBOGWP010000090.1:0-11927 GCA_050693875.1 Actinomycetota bacterium | reverse complement strand
AGCGGTGGTGGACGGTCTCAACCGGGTGCTTCGGGCGTGGGGAAACCATTTCAGGTATGGCAACTCCACGGCGAAGTTCTCGGCGATCGACCGCTACGTCCACGAACGCCTGGCCATCTTCATGAGCGTCAAGCACGGCCTCGCAGGGAGCAAGCACCGCCACATGGGTCGGTTCGACCATCGGTGGTTCAGCAGCCTCGGGGTGTATCGCCTCGCAGGAACGGTGCGCTACGGAACTGCGCATGCCGGGCGGTGAACGATGTCGGAAAGCCGTGTGAGGTAGCACCTCATGCACGGTTTGAAAGGGGGCCGCTGGCGAAGCGAGAGCGGGAGTGCATCAGCACGCCTCGCCGATCGACCAGCCAGCGGCCTACCTCACAGGGTCGTTTGATCCGTACTGCGCCAGCCGGTCCTGCTCGCCCCGCGGCCCCGCCCTTCACAGCGGAGCGCCCGCGCCCCCCGGACCCCCCTTTCGTGGCCGGCCGTTCCACGGCCAGGTCGCCCCGCCGACCAGCTTCCGGGGGGCGCGCCCAATGTCAAGGGACCGCTCCGCTCGAAGCCGCTACGAGGAGACCACCACACCGGACTTCACCTCCTGCGGGCGGTAGTCGGCGAGCAGGCGGAGGTACTCCTCGACGAGACGCTCGCCCATGCCGGAAAGGAGCGGCAGCTCCTCCGTTGCGAACTTCGAAGCGAGCAGCCGAACCCGCTCGAATCCCCGGATGTAGCGGTCCACCGCCTCCTTGGAGTGGTAGGTGCGGCGGGCGATGTCGGGGGTGAGCATGCCCAGGTACAGGCGGATGATCGCCGCCTTATGGGTGGGGAAGCTCCGCGGTAGTAGGTTCGCACGGTCTCGCAGATATCGGCCACGATGGCCGTGACGACCACCGGCGCCTTGTCGTAGCCGTCGTGCAAGAACTGGTAGTTCGAGAGCCCTGGCCCTGCGAGCGCCGCGGTGCCGGCCGTGCGCAGCCGCGCCCTGGGGCTCTGGGCGGCCGCAGCCCAGGTTCCAGCCTACAATTCGCCGGTGCCGACCTATGCGACCGGCATCGTCACGAAGGTCCTCGCCGCCCGCCCGGGCGTCCTACGTCTCGTCGTCGAGGTCGACGGAAAGGAACGGCGGGCGACGTGTTACCCCGCCATGACGGGGATTCCCGAGGAGGGGGACCGCGTCGTCGTCAATACCACGGCGGTCGAGCTGGGGCTCGGCACCGGCGGTGAGGACTTCGTGCTGTGGAATCTCGATCGCCGGAGCGCCGGAAGCCTGGGCGAGGGCCACATCGTGAAGCTCCGCTACACGCCGTGGCAGCTGGAGACGCTCGTTGCCGAGGCGCCCGAGAGCGAGCATCACCCTGCGCTCGCCGCCGCCGAGTCGATCGACGGCATGCCGGTCGTGGCCTGCGGCGTGCACTCCCAGGTTCCCGCCGCCGCGGCGTTGGCCAAGCGGCGGCGCCCGGGGCTTCGGATCGCGTACGTCATGAGCGACGCCGGGGCACTCCCGATCGCCCACAGCGACCTCGTCGCCCGGATGCGTGACTGCGGCGTCGTCGACCTGACCGTCACCTGCGGGCATGCGTTCGGCGGCGACCTCGAGGCGGTCAACATCTTCTCGGGTCTCGCGGCCGCCCGTCTCGCCGGGGGTGCGGATCTGGCCATCGTGGCGCCGGGCCCGGGCATCGTCGGCACGCAGTCCGTGCTGGGTCATTCCGGCATGGATCAGGGGCAGGCACTCGCCGCGGGGGCGGCGCTGGGCGGGAGGGCGGTCGCCGCGCTGCGGATCTCCTTCGCGGACCCCCGGCCCCGGCACCGTGGCGTGAGTCAGCACTCGCTCTCGGCACTTCGGCTCGCCGTTCACGCACGGGTCGAGGTTGCGGTTCCGAGCCTCGACGAGGAGCGCCTCGCCACGATCCTGGCGCGGCTCGAGGAGACGGGCATCGTCGACCGCCACGACCTGCGCCTGGTGGACGCCGGGGACACGGCCATGGCTCTCGAGACCTTCGGGCTGGCCCCGACGACAATGGGGCGATCGGTCGCGGAGGATCCTGCCTTCTTCCAGTCGGCGGGGGCGGCGGCAGCGCTTGCGGCCGCCGACGACGGGCAGGCGGAGGCTCCCGGGGAGGGCCCTTGACCGTCCGGAAAGCCGAGCGGCTCCTCAACCTGATCGTGCTTCTCCTGGAGACGCCGCGCCCGCTCACACCGCGGGAGATCCACGGAACCGTACCGGGGTACGGGCAGCAGGAGTGGCACACCTTCAAGCGCATGTTCGAACGCGACAAGGAGGAGCTGCGGGAGATGGGGATCCCGCTCGAGCTGCAACCGACCGATGCGTGGGATCTCGAGGAGGGGTACCGGATCCCGAAGGAGCGCTACTACCTGCCCGATGTCGACCTTTCCTCCGAGGAGGCGGCCGCCCTGTGGCTCGGGGCGGGGATGCTTCGACTCCGAAATCCTGCCGACGCGCGTTCGGCGCTCCTAAAGCTCGGGTGCGACCTTCCTCCGGCCGACGCCGCCGCCCCGGCGTGGCTGGTCGCGGACCTCGCGCTCGCCCTGCCGGGACTGCCCACGGCTTTCGAGGCCGTCGCCGAACGAAAGCGCCTGACCTTCCATTACCGCGGCCGGGAGCAGGCCAGGCCGAGGACCGTCGAGCCCTACGGGCTCGTCCACCGGCGCGGAGCGTGGTATCTGGTCGGTCGGGACGACCGGTCGCGGCAGGTGCGCTCGTTTCGCCTCGACCGCGTGGCGGGCGAGCTGCACTTCTCCGAACCCAGCCGCCCCGGCCCCGAGTTCGAGCCCCCGGAGGGATTTCGTCCCGAGGCAGCGCTCGTGGCGCCGCCCTTCGTCGCGGCGGAAGGCACCGGCACGCGGGCCGAGGTTCGCTTCGACGCCTCCACGGCGTGGTGGGTGGAGCGGGGCGAGCCGTGGCTGAAGCTCCGCAGGCTCGAGAACGGCGCCGCCGAGGCTGAGGTCGACGTCGTGGACCGGTCCGGGTTCGTGCGATGGGTGCTCGCGTACGGAGACGGGGCGGAGATCCTCGGGCCTCCCGAGCTTCGCGTCGAGGTCCGCCGGCGTCTGGAAGAGCTCTGTGGCTGAGTCGATCGAGGACCGGTTCCGCCGACTCCTCGTGTTCGTTCCGTTCGTGATCTCGAATCCGGGGGTCGAGGTCTCGGAGGTCTGCACGCGATTCGGCATCACCCGGCGTCAGCTCATGGGCGACATCGAGCTGCTGTTCCTGTGCGGCCTGCCCGGCTACGGACCGGGAGATCTGATCGAGGCCTCCGTCGACCAGGGTCAGGTCTGGATCCGCATGGCCGACTACTTCTCACGCCCCCTGCGGCTGACGCCTGCCGAGGGGCTCATGCTGTACGCCGGTGGCCGGGCGATGGTCGCGGCAGGCATCGGCGGCGAAGCCGTGGAGGGCGCGATGACGAAGCTGGAGGCGGCACTCGGGCCGGACGCACTGGGGCGGGTGAGCATCGGGCTCGAGTCGGCGGAGGGGCTGGCGGCCGTGCGCGAGGCCCTGGAGAAGCGCCGGCGGCTCCACATCGTCTACTACGCCCACTCGAAGGCCGAGACCACCGAGCGCGACGTGGATCCCTGGGCGCTCTTCGTCTCGGGCGGGTGGTGGTACCTCGCCGGATGGTGCCATCGGGTTGAGGATGAGCGGGTGTTCCGAGTCGATCGAATGCGCTCGGTCCGCCTCCTCGACGTCCCCGCGGAGGTGCCGGCGGACCTCGACCTGAGGGGGTACGAGGGGGTCTACGCGGGGAGCGCCGACGCGGTCGAAGTCGAACTGGAGATGGCGCCGGAGGCGGCCGCCTGGGTGGGGGAGCGGTATCCGCTGGAGGCGCGGGAGCCGCTCGACGACGGCTGGGAGCGCCTCAGGCTGAGCGCGAGCGGCACGGCCTGGCTCGAGCGGCTGCTGCTGCGTCTCGGCTCCCAGGCGCGGGCGGTGCGTCCCCCGGAACTGGCCACCCGGGTCCGGGAGCTCGCCTGCCGGGTGCTCGAGCGCTACCGGGACCCGGCGTGACGTCGATCGAGCGGCGGCTGGACGAGGTCGCCGAGCGCATCGCTCGTGCGGGGGAGGAGATGGCGGTCGCCGGCGAGCAGGTGGCGTTTCAGACCGATGTCGCCGAGGAGGCAAGGGTCCGCATGCTGGTCTCGGAGACGCCGCTGTCGGTTCGGGAGCACCGCGAGGCGTCAGGAGACCTCGAGCGGCTCCAGGAGCATCACGCCCGGTGCCTGCGCCACCTCGAGGATCTGCGCCGTGAGCGCGACCGCCTGCTGGATGAGATGCTCGAGCGCGGCCGCTGAGGCGCCAAGGCCGGGAATCAGATCAGGACCGGGGTCTTCGGGATGGTGAAGCGGAAGGTCGAGCCCTTTCCCCAGATCGACTCCGCCCGGATGTGGCCGCCGTGCGCCTCGACCAGCCGCTTGGCGATGTACAGCCCGATCCCGGTCCCGCCGTGGGCCCGCGTGCTCGAGTTGTCGACCTGGTAGAAGCGATCGAAGAGGTGCGGGAGGTTGCTGGAGAGGATACCGATCCCGCGGTCGATCACGGCAACCTCGACCTCGGACGGCCGATCGGTCGCCACCACCGACACGGGCGTGGTTTGCTCCGAGTACTTGCAGGCGTTGGCGAGCAGGTGGTACAGGATCTGCTCGACCTTGGTCGCGTCGATGCGGACCGGCACCATCGCCGGGCCCTCGATCGTGAACGGGCGGTCTCGCTCGGAGCGCTTCAGCTCCTCCACGAGCTTGGCGATCGTCGCCACGAGGTCGACCTGTTCGAGGTGCAGCGACGGCCGCGACCCCTCGAGACCGCTGATCGACAGGAGGTCTTCGATGAGCCGCTCCAGGCGATGGGCCTGGGCTTCGGCAGTCATGAGCGCCTCGGTCACCTGCCCGTGGTCCATCCGGTCGCGGCGGAGGAGCAGCGTCTTGATGTAGCCCTTGACGAGCGTGAGCGGCGTGCGGAGCTCGTGACCCGCGACGGCGACGAAGTCGGCCTTCATCCGCTCGGTCTCCTTTGCCGAGGCGATGTCCTCGAGGACCAAGACCTGGCCGCCACCCAGGGGGCCGGCGTCGCGCATCGGAGAGATGCGTGCCTTCCAGGTGCGCCCCGCGTCTCCGAGGGCGACCTCGACCTCCCGGTAGCCCTCACCTGCCAGCAGCGACTCGAGGGCGTCATCTCCGAGCTCGTGCACCCCACGCCCTTCCACGAAGTCGAGGGAGAAGCCGAAGAGCTCCTCGGCGGCCGGGTTCGCCACCACCAGCCGGTGGGCCTGATCGACGACCACGACTGGGGTGGGGATCGAATGGACGATGGCGGAGAGCTGGCTCTGCTGGTGGACGACACGGCGGTGCAACTCGGCGTTGCGAACCGCCGCCGCCACCTGGGCAGCGAAGCTCTCGCACAGCCGCACGCGCGCCTGTTCGGACTGGTCGCCCACCGCGATCAGAACGAGGCGGCGGTTGCCTTCGAGGCGGCCGGCGTGCACGGTGGCGACCTCGCCGATGCCGCGCAGCAGGGCAAGCCCCGGTTGGCCGGCCACCGGCTCCACGACGGCAGCGTTGTGCTTGAGGAGGGCGGAGAGCTCGGGGGAGGCGACCAGCCGCTGCACGTCGCCCCTCGGGATGCCCCGAAAGACCCCGGCACCCATCTGTCCGGCCCGCGCCTCCGCCACGCACACCACCCCGGCGCGGGCGTCGAGGATGCGCAGCGCACCGGTGAGGAACCGCTCCAGCAGCAGCTCGACGTCGAGCAGCCCGCCGAGATCCTGGCTCGCTGCCGAGAGCAGCTCGGCATCCTCGGCGCGGCGGCGGGACTGGGTGAGGAGCTGGGCCTTGTAGAGGACCATGGCGGCGTGCTCTGCGAAGATCTCGGCCCGCCGCAGGTCGCCCTCGGTGAACTGGCGCGATCCGGAGGTGAGATTCAGGTTGAGCACGCCGACCATCCGGCGGTCGATCTTGAGCGGCACCGACACCGCGGAGACGAGCGGCCGGTGCGGGTCGACGAACGACTCGAAGGAGCGGCGGTCCGGCGTGACGTTGAGCAGCAGCGCCCGTCCGGTCTGCACCACACGTCCGGCAACCCCTTCTCCCGGACGCAGGGCGAGCGAGTCGACCGCCTCCTGTGGGATTCCCTCGCTGGCGAAGATGCGCAGGTAGCCGTCGGCCTCGAGGAGCATCACCGAGCCCTCGTGACCCCCGAGCAGCTTCTTGGCCGTCGACAGCACGACCTGGAGCGCCTCGGACAGCTCGAGGGCGGAGTTGACGACCTGGGAAGCCGTGAGGAGGGCCGACAGCTCGTCGGCCTCCGTGATGGTTCGTCCCGCCGGAGGACGTTCCGGCTCGCGCGGGCGCGACCGTCTCATCATGATGCCGCCGTGCTCCTCGGTGCCTTCGGGAGCTCGAAGGTGAAGGTGGAGCCGACCCCCGGCGCGCTCGACAGGAAGATGCGCCCGCCGTGGGCCTCGACGATGCTCTTCACGATGTAGAGGCCAAGGCCGGTGCCGCCGATGTCGCGCGTCTCCGGTGTCGAGATGCGGTTGAACTTCTCGAAGAGACGGGCGGCATCCTCAGGAGCGATCCCGATCCCGGAATCCTCGACGGCGACCGCAACGTCCTCCTCGGTCTCGGACAGGCAGACCCGCACCGGTCCGCCCGCCGGCGAGTACTTCACGGCGTTGTCGACCAGGTTCACGAGGACCTGGCTGATCCGCGCCCCGTCGGCATGGACGGGGGAGAGGTCGGTGGGGGCCTCGAGCACGATGTCGCGGTCCCCCCACTTGCCGCGCATCCCGTCGAGCACCTTACGCGCCAGCGGCTCGAGGTCGAAGGCCTCCAGCTTCATGTGCAGCCGGCGGGACTCGATCCGGCTCACCGAGAGCAGGTCGTCGACGAGGTCGTTGAGCCGGTCGGCCTGGTCGTTGATGGTCCGCAGGAACTCTCGGCGAGCGTCGGGGGGGAGACGGGTCTCTTGGCGGAGCAGGGTGGTGACGAATCCCTTCACCGCGGTCAGGGGGCCCCGCAGCTCGTGGGAGATGATCGAAACGAAGTCGTGCTGGAGCTGCTCCATCTCCTTCGCGCGGGTGACGTCGCGAAGCGACCCGATGACGAACGCGAGGCGTCCGTCGCGGCCACGGATGGGGGCGTAGGCACCGGACACCCAGCGGCCGCGCAGGTCGAAGGTATGGTCCAGCACGGCGTCTTCGGACTCGAGCACCTCCGAGAAGGGGCATCGATCGCCACAGGCGAGGCCTCCCGGACGGCTGCATCCGAGTACCTCGTCGCAGCGGCGTCCCATGGCGGGGCCGTTGCTACCGGTCAGGGAGAGGAGAGCCGGGTTTGTCCGGACGACCCGGCGCTGCCGGTCGACGACCAGGGTCCCGTCGGCGGAGGACGATAGCACCCCCTCGAGGATGTCCCGCTCGGTCTCGACGTGGCGCAGCGTGGAGATGCGTTCGGCGAGCCGCGCCGCTCCCACCTTCTCTTCCACCAGCTCGTCGTGGAGCCGGCGCAGCCTTCGGTCCCGCGAAAAGGTGTAGGCCGCAAAAGCGACCACGAGCAACACCAGCCCGATCTGTATGACGCGGTAGTCGAGTCCCGCGAACTGGGGCAGCTGGTCCTCGAACCCGGCGATGATCAGCGAGAGCGACGAGGCGAGCGATATCGATACGACGGCGAGGCTGAGGATGATCCCCAGCCTGGAACGCTGGACGGCTCCCTCGGTCCGGCTCACCTGGGCAGGCGCGAGACCTCGCGCCACGTCACGCCTCATTTCATTGGGTATCGGCCGCCGAAGAGGCGCCCTGAATCGCTCCATGACGGCGTTTTGGTCGAGTGTAATGGGTACTTTAGCAGAATCGCCTCCGGACTACGTAGTTTTCCCGAGAGAAAGGCGTTCAACGTCGGGCAGCCCCGAGGCCGATGTAGAAGCCAAGAGACGTTCCCGAGGAGCAGCAGACATGGTGATCATCAAGGCGACTTGCCCGGGCTGTGGAGAGGTCGATCTGAAGGTCGAGCAGATCCGGCTGCGGATCCGGGCGGGCGAGGAGACTTCCTACGCGTTCGACTGCCCCGTCTGCGACGACACCATCGTCAAGCCGGCCGATGCTCGCATCGTGCAGCTGCTCGTCTCCGGCGGCGTCGTGCCGGAGGTCATTCAGGATCTGGCGCCCAACACGCTCCCGCCGATCACCTACGACGACCTGCTCGACTTCCACCTGCTGCTCGAGTCCGAGGACGCCATCGCCTCGTTCTTCGATAAGCCGGCTCACCTCTAAATCCGCCCCCCGTCGGGCATCCCCGGCGCGCAGGGGCCCAAGCCGCTGGCGGGCGCGCGGTCTCGGAAACGATCATCTCGACGGGAGCGGAGCTTTATCCGGCTCAGGCGGCGCCGGGTCAGGCGGCCCATGAATAGGCCGGCCTGCTGCGGTCGTCCGGCCCGTGAAGGTCCGGCCCGCCCCTATCCACTGGGGGCGCACTATGACGGCGCCGGAACCAACTTCCTCGATCTTCTCCAGCATCGCCGAGCGGCGCGAGCTCTGCCTGTTTGACGACGACGGGGAGGAGACGAGAGTCCGGCGGCCCGAGGTGACCGCGCTCTGCTGGCACGGTTACCTTCCGAACATCGGGCCCGGCCAGCGGTACGGGTTTCGGGTCCACGGCCCCCACGATCCCGGCCGGGGCCATCGCTGCAACCCGAGCAAGCTGCTCCTCGACCCGTATGCGAAGGCAATCGAGGGCGGGGTGGTGTGGGACGACCCGGTCTTCGGCGACCGCGTTGGCTATGAGGATGAGGACCTCAGCCGAAACGACGACAGCGCTCACTACATGCCGAAGTCGGTGGTGTACTTCGACTGGGAGATCGACGGCCCCCCGCGGTGCCATGGCACGAGACGGTGATCTACGAGACCACGTGAAGGGGTTCACCTGCCGTCACCCCGACATCGCCCCCGAGATGCGCGGCACCTACGCCGCCCCCAGCACGCCCGAAGCGATCTCCGGTGCTGCATGCCGCCGGCATCGAGGTGATCCTCGGCGTCGTCTACAACCACACCGCCGAGGGCAACCATCTCGGGCCGATGCTCGCCTTCCGCGGCATCGACAACCCCACCTACTACCGGCTCACCGACGATCCGCGCTTCTACATCGACCACACCCGCACCGGGAACAGCCTGAACCCGCACGTCCTGCAGCCTGATCATGGACAGCTTGCGCTACTGGGTCACCGAGAGATGCACGTCGACGGGTTCCGCTTCGACCTCGCCGCGCTCGCCCGCGAGCTTCACGACGTGGATCGCCTCTCCGCCTTCTTCGACCTGATCCAGCGGGACCCCGTGATCAGCCGGGTGAAGCTCATCGCCGAGCCCTGGGACGTGGGCGAGGGGGGCTATCAGGTGGGCAACTTCCCCCCGCTGTGGTCGGAGTGGAACGGCAAGGACCGCGACACCGTCCGGGACTTCTTCCGGGGTGCCGATCAGACGCTTGCCGAGTTTGCGTTCCGCTTCACTGGCAGCCCGGACCTCTACGAGTTGGGCGGCCCCCGGCCCTATTCGAGCGTCAACTTCATCACACGCTCCAGGATCTCGTCTCGCACGATCACAAGCGCAACGAGGCCAACGGCGAGGGCAATGCCGACGGTGAGAGTCACAACTGCTCGTGGAACAGCGGCGTGGAGGGACCTACCGACGACCCGCACGTCCTCGAGCTGCGCGGACGCCAGAAGCGAAACTTCCTCGCCACGCTCTTCTTGTCGCAGGGCGTCCCGATGCTGCTCGGCGACGACGAGATGGGCCGGTCGCAGCAGGGCAACAACAACGGGTACTGCCAGGACATCTCCTGGTACGACTGGACGCTGCGCGACAAGAACGCCGCCGAGCTGGCGTTCACGACCGCCCTCGCCGACCTGCGGCGGCAGAACCCCGTCTTCCGGCGCCGGCGCTGGTTCCTCGGGCGCTCCATCCGCGGCTTCCGAGACCAAGGACATCGCCGGGTTCAAGCCCGACGGGCGGGAGATGTCGGACGAGGACTGGAACGCCGGCTTCGCCAAATCGAACGCGGTCTACCTCAATGGCAAGGCGCTGCCCGATCCGGACCCGCGGGGCGAGCGCATCGAGGACGACACGTTCCTCATACTCTTCAACGCGCACCACGAGCCGATCCGCTTCGTGCTGCCGGGTCTCGAATGGGGCCCGAGCTGGCGCACGGTGATCGACACCTACGAGGACGTCGTGCTCGAGTGGGGGCCGATCCATCGCGCCGGGGCCGGCATCGAGGCGGCGAGCCGGAGTGTGATGCTGCTCCACCTGGTCGAGTAGCCCTCCACGACGGGTTTCGTAGGGAAAAGCGTCCGGCGGCGCGTAGAATCGAGTCGTCATGCTGGTCGCAGGTCTCCTCGCCGCCCTGATGGTGGTGGTGCTGGCCGCCCTGATCTTCTTCGCGGTCACCACGCTCAAGACGATAAAGACGCTGGGCCAGACGGTGGCCAGCCTGCAGAAGGAGCTCATGCCGATGGCGGAGAGCCTCGCCGGCGACGGCGCCCGACTTGCGGACCGTGCGGCCAACCTCGGCAAGAAGGAGGGCGAGACAGAATGAACATCGGCGCGCCCGAGGTCATCCTCGTCGTGGTGTTCGGGCTGCTCATCTTCGGGCCGAAGCGGTTGCCCGACATCGCCCGCAGCCTTGGCCGCGCGGTTCGGGAGTTCCGTCGGGCGACCGACGAGCTGAAGAGCGAGTTGCGGCTCGACCTCAACGACGAGCCCAGTCGGGCCCCTGCGGCCCCCCCAGCAGAGTCGAGGGAGCCGCGCCCTGGCCCTCGCCTCTGAGCCCGAACCGCCGGTAGAGCCCGCCGACTCCGGCGGGATGACCCTGATCGAACACCTCGAAGAGCTGCGCGCCCGGCTCTTCAAGATCGTGATCGCCTTTGCCGTCGGTGCGACCGGGTGCTGGTTCCTCTACGACCCGATCCTCGCCTTCCTAGTGGGTCCGCTCGAACGGCTCCCCGTCGCCGAGGAGATCCTTCGGCGAGGCCAGCTCATCGTCACCTCACCGGCCGAGGCCTTCTTCGTCCGCTTGAAGGTGGTGAGCTTCTCGGCATTGGTCGTGGCGCTGCCGGTGGTGCTCTGGCAGCTGTGGCGGTTCGTGGCCCCCGGGCTGTACAGCCACGAGAAGCGGTACGCCGTGCCGTTCGTGGTGGTCGCGATGGCGCTGTTCGGCGTGGGGGTGGCACTCGCGTTCGCCACGCTGCCAACCGCCCTGGTGTTTCTCAATGCCTTCGCCGGGTCGCGGGTGGTGCTCTTCCCCCGGGCAACGGAGTACCTGTCGTTCGTGCTGCTGCTGGTCGGCGCGTTTGGCGTGACGTTCGAGTTCCCGCTGATCCTGTTGGCGCTGTCGCTGGTCGGGGTGCTCTCGAGTGCGAAGCTCCGGAAGGGTCGGCGCTTCGCCTGGATCCTGATCCTCATCGTCGCTGCCGTGATTACGCCGACGGCGGATCCGATCACCCAGCTGGTGCTCTCGATTCCGCTCGCATTGCTCTACGAGGGGACGATCCTCGCCGCCCGGCTAATGAAGCGGTAGCCGGCCTTCCTGGGGGCGGGCTGCGTTCGAGAATTTCTCTTCACTGCGCCTGGGACGCCACAGAGTCGCACCATGTGAGGGAGGCCGCGGCCGTATGACCGCGATCAGTGAAGCGCGCGCGTTCCTTCGCCCGCGGGCGCAGGAGCTTCTCAGCGGGTCGCTCGCCGAATCGGGGGAATGAGAACCGAGGCAGGCGCCGAGACCCGCATTTCCGCCAATTTTGGACAGCGTCAGGTTGAGTGTTGCCGCTGAAGGGCCGTAATCCCAGGTCAGCGCCGCTTTTCGTGATAGCTATCCGGTAGACGACTGGATAGGAGGCTTCGGATGGCTCAAAACGGCGGGCGCGC